>NZ_JBHFJH010000031.1:0-276378 GCF_057334655.1 Paenibacillus sp. AGC31 | reverse complement strand
CGCTGGGTAGCTATGTACGGACGGGATAAACGCTGAAAGCATCTAAGCGTGAAGCCCCCCTCAAGATGAGATTTCCCAGTATGTAAGACCCCTTGAAGACGACGAGGTAGATAGGCTGGGGGTGGAAGTGCAGCAATGCATGGAGCTGACCAGTACTAATCGGTCGAGGGCTTATCCAATAGCAAGTTGTCATTCGCATGTTTCGTTTCGAATCTAGTTTTCAGAGAACGATCTCTGAAATGTAAGCTACGCGTTTGGTGGCGATGGCGGAGGGGTTCCACACGTACCCATCCCGAACACGACCGTTAAGCCCTCTAGCGCCGATGGTACTTGGACCGCAGGGTCCTGGGAGAGTAGGACGCCGCCAAGCGAACTCTTTCATCATACATAGAAAACAGGCTCTGCATGTGGACGTTGTACGATGAATTGCATTTGCCTTGCAAATGCATATTATTCCCTGATAGCTCAGTTGGTAGAGCACTCGACTGTTAATCGAGTTGTCACAGGTTCGAGCCCTGTTCGGGGAGCCATTTGCTCTCATAGCTCAGTAGGTAGAGTGCATCCATGGTAAGGATGAGGTCACCGGTTCGATCCCGGTTGAGAGCTTTGGAAATGGGGCCCGTTGGTCAAGGGGTTAAGACACCTCCCTTTCACGGAGGTAACAGGGGTTCGAATCCCCTACGGGTCATATAGTTGGAGGCTTAGCTCAGCTGGGAGAGCATCTGCCTTACAAGCAGAGGGTCGGGGGTTCGATCCCCTCAGCCTCCACCATATTTTTTATTGGGGATTAGCCAAGCGGTAAGGCAACGGACTTTGACTCCGTCATGCATAGGTTCAAATCCTATATCCCCAGCCATTTTAGTATGAGTCATTAGCTCAGTTGGTAGAGCACCTGACTTTTAATCAGGGTGTCGAAGGTTCGAGCCCTTCATGACTCACCATCATATGCGCGTGTGGCGGAATTGGCAGACGCACTAGACTTAGGATCTAGCGTCTTTGACGTGGGGGTTCAAGTCCCTCCACGCGCATCCTTTATTTGCGGAAGTGGCTCAGCGGTAGAGCATCGCCTTGCCAAGGCGAGGGTCGCGGGTTCGATTCCCGTCTTCCGCTCCAATATTTTGCGCCCTTAGCTCAGCTGGATAGAGCGTTTGACTACGAATCAAAAGGCCGGGAGTTCGAATCTCTCAGGGCGCGCCATTATTTTTTTAGTATCGGGATGTAGCTCAGCTTGGTAGAGCACCTGGTTTGGGACCAGGGGGTCGCATGTTCAAATCGTGTCATCCCGATTTTTGTTTATGCGGGTGTAGTTCAATGGTAGAACTTTAGCCTTCCAAGCTAATAGCGTGGGTTCGATTCCCATCACCCGCTTACAGGATATAACGAAAGAGCCTTTGCAGATGCAGAGGCTTTTTTACTTTTGTTAACGTAAGAATTAGCAGTTATTTTATGTAAGGTACAAGTACAGGTTTATTAAAAAAAGAGCCAAGACCCTTTACTATCCAAATAGGGGGTCTTGGCTCTTCTGTTTATCTCTGTGGATGAGCTGCCTCTAAAACGTAGCAGCTATTGTATAGTGAAGAGCGCACAATTTAACGTTCGTTACGATCCGTCACTCTTTTACGCATGCCAGCTAGCCCCAGTAGTCCCAACAAACCAAGCCAGCCCCAATCCATACCATTATCACGGTCGTTCGTAGTGGCGTTCGCCCGAACATTGTTGGTACGATAGTCACCATTGTTGCGGTAGTTTCCATCCATATTCATATTCATGTTGGAATTAGTGTTTGTGCGGTCCATGTAGTTGGTGTCCTGATAAGAGCGAACACGTGAACCGTTGGTGTTGGTATCCACACCTTTGGACATTTGACCATCAGCAGCAGCAGGGCCTGCCATCGCGGCCACCAGAAGCACGGAAGCAATAATTGTTGTACCCTTCTTCATCATTTAAGTTCCTCCTTTTTAGTAAGAGCTATAGATTAATCTGCCCAAAAAGCTAAGAACATTATGTAGAAATGGTCTGTTAAGATATCCCTACAATTACAGTAGGTTAGGAACATACATAAGAAAGACCCCTGGTAAGCAGACTTGTATTGGGAAGGAATTTTTAATTTTATCTTTAATTTATTACATCACTGTGGTAAAGTATACAAAAGCTTGCTTTGCCGGTCATGTTTCTTTGTATATCATCTGTTCTCAAATAATGAAATTATACGGTTTAACCTTACGATCAGGTACGATGGATCATATCTAAAGTAACTGTATATTTATAAATTTTTAAGCATAGGTATGAGACATTTGATTTATCTAAAGTACGTGAAAAAGGTATCATGCGACAGCATATGACCATTAATTGAAGCAGAACAAGAAAATGAATAAAAAAGCGTGTTTTTGTGCTGTAAATCGGGGATAATCCCCATTTTTTCTAGTAGAAAAATAAAGATTTTCGTACCATTTTATTGTATGATGTTATGAAGGTGTCAAATTTACGCGTACGAATGGAACGATCAGATGGGAGGATAAGCATGACTGAAACTATGGTAACCGCCAGCAAAAGCCAATCCAACAACCTGCTTCGGCGAGACGTGCGGTTCCTGGGCAATATACTCGGAGAAGTTCTTGTCCATCAAGGCGGCACGGAGCTTCTAGATATCGTTGAGAAGATTCGGGAAACGAGCAAATCGTTGCGTGCAGAATTTCTGCCAGAACTCTATGCAGAGTTCAAAACGATGATCCAGGAATTAGACTCGGACAATCGTCACCAGGTTATTCGGGCTTTCGCTATTTATTTTCAATTAGTTAATATTGCTGAACAAAACCATCGGATCCGGCGTAAACGGGATTATGAACGTTCTGCTGGGGACGCTGTGCAGCCAGGATCGATTGAGAAAGCAGTACAGGATCTTAAGGAACGTGGACTGTCTCATACAGAGGTGGAAGAGATTCTTGATGATTTGTCACTGGAACTCGTTATGACAGCTCACCCAACCGAAGCCATGCGCCGGGTTATTCTGGACATCCACAAGCGGATATCCGAAGATGTCATGTCACTTGATAATCCTACGCTGACGTTGCGTGAACGTGAACAGTTGCGGGAGAAGTTGCTGAACGAAGTCATTACACTATGGCAGACTGATGAGCTTCGTGACCGTAAACCGACTGTGCTTGATGAAGTGCGGAACGGGATGTATTACTTTCATGAAACGTTGTTCCACGTACTTCCGGATGTATATCAGGAGCTGGAACGCTGCCTGAACAAATTTTATCCTGACCATGACTGGCATGTGCCGACGTATTTGCGGTTCGGTTCCTGGATCGGTGGAGACCGGGATGGAAATCCTTCGGTAACTTCAGATGTAACATGGCAGACACTGTTGATGCAACGCAAGCTCGCTTTGCGTGAATACCAACGGATTATGATTGAACTTATGGGCCATCTCAGCTTCAGCACGAACATCATTCACGTATCGGATGAGCTGGTGCAGTCGATTGAGCAGGACCGTAATTCTGTTACATTGAAAAAAGTGGATATCTGGCGGAATGAAAAAGAGCCATACCGCATCAAATTGGCTTATATGATTGCCAAGCTGAACAATGTACTGGACGAGAACAAATTAGGTCAGCCTGACCGTTATCATAGCGCACAGGATTTGATTGATGAACTGATGATTATTGATCGAAGTCTGCGCCATCATTTTGCCGATTACGTAGCAGATACAACCATTCGCAAAATGATTCGTCAAGTCGAGTTGTTTGGTTTCCATACCGCAGCATTGGATGTGCGTCAGCACAGTAAGGAACATGAAAATGCGATGTCGGAGATTTTGGCGAAAATGAACATTGTAGAGGATTATGCGCGTCTGACTGAAGACGGTAAAATCGATCTGCTTGCTCGTTTGCTGGATGATCCACGTCCGCTTACTTCTCCTTATCACCAATACACGGAGGGAACCAAAGAATGTCTGGATGTCTTCCGTACCATTAAGCGTGCCCAAAACGAATTTGGGAACGGCTGTATCACAAGTTACCTGATCAGTATGACGCAGGGCGCAAGTGATTTGCTGGAGGTTATGGTATTTGCCAAGGAAGTGGGCTTATTCACCAAAGGACACAATGGTGAGGTTGTATCTACTCTTCAAGCGGTACCACTGTTTGAAACGATTGATGATCTACATGCGGCTTCGGACATTATGCAGAAGCTGTTCAACCTTCCTGTATACCGCGCAAGCGTAAAAGGACGGAATGAACTGCATGAAATCATGCTTGGTTATTCTGACAGTAACAAGGATGGCGGAGTGGTTACAGCCAACTGGGAACTGCGTGTAGCAATGAATGCCATCACGGCTGTAGGTAATGAACATGGCGTTAAGCTGAAGTTCTTCCATGGACGTGGCGGGGCTCTGGGACGTGGCGGCATGCCACTCAACCGCAGTATTCTTGCTCAACCACCACATACGATTGGTGGGGGCATCAAGATTACGGAGCAGGGAGAGGTTATTTCTTCCCGTTATTCCCTTCAGGGGATTGCATACCGCAGTCTGGAGCAGGCAACTTCGGCTCTAATCACAGCAGCACTTAATGGGCTTGAGCCGCAAGAGTCAGCATCCGAGCGTCATTGGGACAGCATCATCAAAGAGATTTCGGAAGTATCTCTGACGAAATATCAGGATCTGATTTTCCGTGATCCAGACTTCTTCACATTCTTCAAAGAATCAACGCCGCTTCCGGAGGTTGGTGAGCTGAACATTGGCTCCCGTCCATCCAAGCGTAAAAATAGTGATAAGTTTGAAGATCTGAGAGCGATCCCTTGGGTATTCGCATGGACTCAAAGTCGTTATCTGCTTCCGGCATGGTATGCGGCAGGAACAGGATTGCAAAGTTACTATCAGGGTAAAGAGGAAAATCTGGTTGTCCTGAAAGAAATGTATGCAAGCTTCCCATTCTTCCGTACATTAATTGATACGGTACAGATGGCCGTAGCCAAGGCAGATCTGGTGATTGCCAAAGAATATTCAGCAATGACTTCGAACAAGGAAGCCCGTGATCGCATATACGGTCAGATTGAAGCCGAATTCAAACTCACAAAAGAGTTGATCCTGAAAATTACCGGAGAAGCTGAAATTCTGGATGATGTACCGGTTATTCAAGAATCCATTCGTCTTCGTAACCCTTATGTAGATCCGTTGTCCTACATGCAAGTTCAACTTCTGAGCGAGCTCAGAGATATGCGTGAACGTGGTGAGGATGATACGGAACTGCTCAGAGAAGTGTTGCTGACAATTAACGGCATCGCTGCAGGACTGCGTAACACAGGTTGATGATTGAACTGCTTCATTTGAATAATCATATGTAACAAAGAACCCATTACTTTGTTGAATAAAAGCTCCATTCTCTGCTCTACGGAGTGAGAGATGAAACGGGACTCCTGCGGGAGTTCCCGTTTTTACTGTTTTTGGCGGATATTTGTCATACAGTCTTGATTTTTGACCAAAGTTGATTTACGATTTGATTGGTGAATTACAAGTGTGGACGGGTATCAGAAGACGGAAGACCCATCAGCATGTCTGGGGGAATAAGGGTGGACAATTTGGAGAACAGGCTTGTGAAATTGGTGCTCAAGGGAGACCAGAGAGCCTTCGCAGAAATCGTTGAACTATATAAGGACAAGCTATTTCATTTGGCATACCGGATGCTGAACAATCGTCATGAAGCTGAAGACGTTGTGCAGGAGACGTTTTTGCGTGTGTTTCGTAATATGGAGAAGTACGATCCGAACCAGAAGTTCTCAACCTGGATATACCGGATCGCAACGAATCTGTGTATTGACCGACTGCGCAGAAAGAAACCTTCATACTCTTTGGATGCTGAACTGAATGACCAGGAAGGATCTGATGGTTATGCGATGCTCCCGAGTGATGATCGTACACCGGAGAGTGAAGCGCTCCTGTCAGAAACGCAGACACTCATTCGTGAGGCTATTGACAGTTTGCCAGCCAAGTATAAGTCCGTTATGATTTTGAGATATTTACAGGACTTGTCGCTACAGGAAATCAGTGACGTGACAGGTATGCCCGTAACAACGATTAAGACACGCGTTCATCGGGGCCGTGATTTTCTACGTAAAAAATTGGAGTACAAGTTATAAATGTTAAACGCTTTTAAATATGGGCGAAATTATTTGAAACATATCCGAAACGGATGCGTATGTAATGTATGCAAGTCTTATGCGTGCTTTTTAATGGCACATGGACTAAGTGATTTAAGAAAGGATTGGCTCTCATATGGATTGCAACTCGGCCGTCTCTTTAATGCATGAATGTTTGGATGAGTCGTTGTCCCCGGCCCAGAAGGTTGAACTGAAAAGTCACCTTGTGATCTGTCCGGATTGTCGCATGCGCTTTAAAGAGTTGGAACAGACGGAAATGCTACTCTTTGCCATGAAACACTATTCACCGTCTGCCTCTGATGAGCTGACCAATCGAATTATGAATGCTCTGCCCCAGCCCAAGAGACAGCAAGCATGGCTCAAATGGGTCAAAGGACATCCCGCGCTGACGGCGGCAGCCTTCTTTTTGGTCGTGATGCTCTTTAGCGCCTTGAATTTCTGGAATCAGAATAACGAGATGGTTGTTAAGGGAAATAATCTGGACCAGATCGTGATTCAGGGTAACACGGTTATTGTTCCTGAAGGTAAGTCAATTGCTGGCGATCTTACGATAGAAAATGGAACCGCACAAGTATATGGTGATGTGAACGGCAATCTGACGGTTATCGATGGACAACTGTTTCAGGCTTCAACCGCGCATATTTCAGGTCAGGTGAAAAGTATTGATCAGGCGCTGGACTGGTTCTGGTACAAAATAACCAATATGGTAAATGAAGTGGCTTATCGCTAGAACAGGGTAAAATCTTCAATGGTATATACCAAGCAGGGTACCTCCAGATTGCATGGGGTACTCTTTTTTTATACGCAAACTTTGTAATTCATGGGAAATGTGATGTTTATGTGCAGTTTGAGACTGCCGTAACTTGCAACCTGAACGTTAACGTTATAACCTAGATACTAAAGAGAACATACTACTACATATAGATACGCATTTTGCACAAATCGAATGATGCAAAACGCGGAGACAAAGGATTATATAAAATCCTAATGGGTTAATATGAGATCAGGGTTTACTCATCAATGGGGATAGCGGGGGCTGGCTTATGAATTATTTTGCTGACTTAACGTGGACAGAGTCCATTAAGGACGTTATCGATATATTGATAGTTACCTATATTATGTACAAACTGATTTTGCTTGTGCGGGGGACACGTGCGGTTCAGCTCCTGAAAGGGATTCTGTTCCTTGTGCTGATCTGGGCATTAAGTACGTGGCTAAACCTGTATACGCTCAAGTGGTTAATGAACCAGATGTTTACGTTTGGTGTCGTTGCGGTGTTCATTATCTTTCAGCCGGAACTGCGTCGTGGTCTGGAGCAATTGGGACGCGGTAAGCTGTTTGGACGTTCAGCGGCAGCGAGTGATGAAGAATTAACCGTGTTAATTGGTGAGATTATTAAGTCTGTTAATTATTTGTCACGGCGTAAAATTGGCGCTTTGGTCGTGTTTGAACGTGAAACGGGTCTGAACGATTACACGGAATCGGGCATTAAGATGCAATCTCTGGTCAGCTCAGAGCTGATGATTAACATCTTTATTCCAAATACACCGCTCCATGATGGAGCCGTTATTATACAGGGAAAACAGATTTCGGCGGCAGCTTGTTATTTGCCATTATCAGAGAATCCTTTTATCAGTAAGGAATTGGGAACACGTCATCGTGCAGCAATCGGGATTACCGAAGTTGCAGATGCGATCTGTTTGGTTGTCTCCGAGGAGACAGGACAAGTGTCACTTGCAATGAATGGACAGGTCGTTCGTGATATTAAGGAAGAATCGCTGATTGCCAAACTGTATGAGGAGTTGCGCCCTACATCCAATCTGAAAAAGAATGGCTGGACAACCTTCTGGAAACGGAAGGGAGGACGTAACAATGGATAAGTGGTTTAACAATAATAACTTTGCCAAAATACTTGCACTTGCGGTGAGCCTGCTACTCTGGTTCATGATTCATCTGGATGAGGTACCAACCACCCCTACGATTACAACAGGGACAACCAACAAGGTTGTGGAACGTACGGTGCCTGTTCAACCTTATGGATTAGACAGCAACAGCTATGTGCTTACTTCATTAAGTACGGATGAGGTCCGGCTGGAGATCAAAGGACAGCGCTCGATGTTGACATCGGTTTTTACGAATGATGATTACAAGGTACTGGTCGATCTGAGTCAGGTGAAAGATGGGTCCAATACACTGCCACTCGTACCTGATCTGCCTTCCGGTGTAGAAGTGGTCAGAATGGAACCTTCCATGGTTACGGTGAATGTAGAAAAATTGGGCACCAAATCCTTCAATGTGAATATTGTACCCGAAGGGGAACCATCCGCCGGATACAGCGCTGGAACGCCCGTAATTGAACCTTCGACGCCAGTTAAGGTAACTCTGCCCGAAGGGCAACTCGAGGCTGTAGCGAAGATCCAGGGCAGTGTGAGCGTGAAAGATGCGAAGGAAGATGTCATACAGAAAAAAGTGAAACTTCAAGCATACGATGCTGAAGGCAAAGTCCTTGAAAATGCGATTATAACGCCTCAAACGGTTGAAGTCCGTGTTCCGGTCAATCAGCCCTATACATCTGTACCCTTAAGAATCAAATATTCGGGACAGCTTCCGGAAGGCCTGGTACTCTCCACAGTAGAGCCAAGCGTGAAAGAAGTCTCGGTTTATGGATCAGAGAATGCGCTTGCGGGTATACAGGCCTACGACCAAGTAACCCTTGATCTAACGCAGTTTGAGCAGTCAGGTACGTCGACAGTTAACGTGGACTTGACGCCGCCTTCCGGTTTTGAGAAAATCGAGCCTAGTTCGATTCAGATCAAGGTAACCATATCCCCATTTGACGAGGCGGAGGAGACAACCAAAGTCTTTCCGAACGTCCCCATCACACTTACCGGTGCGGGGAATGGGCTTGAAGGTACACTCGTTACGCCTAAAAGTGGCGGTCTTAACCTTACGCTTACAGGCTCGGCAAGTATGCTTGAGGGTCTGAGTAGTGATGATCTCACGTTGACGGGGGATCTTGCTGGACTTGCGGTCGGAACGCATGAGATTAAGCTTGAAGCCGACCTGCCCCGTTATGCCAAACTGGATGAATCATCTAATGCTCTGAGTGCAACGGTCAAAATTAGCGAAAAGGCTGAGGACACCACAACTACGCCTAGCGAAGATCCGACTGACGAGGGAACGGTAGCACCTGACCCTTCACCAGCCGAGGTCGAAAACGGGGAAACCGAGCCTGTTCCTGATGAAGAAGAAACGGAATCGAATACGGATACTCAGGATCAGAGTCAACAGGGGAGCACAACCAATCGAGGTAATTTAAATAATAACAGTGGTAGTAGCAGTAAAAGTGGCTCAAATCCGTAAACGTTCTAATTTTAAAATTCTTAAAAAATAATAATAGTGCTCGTATATGATGCGAATAGAAGGAGTTAAATCATGGGGAAATATTTTGGTACAGACGGTGTAAGAGGGGTTGCCAATAAAGAGTTAACGGCAGAGCTGGCTTACAGCATTGGACGTTGTGGTGGTTACGTGCTTGCAGGTGGTGTGGAAAGACCAAAAGTGGTTATCGGCATGGATACTCGAATCTCGGGATTGATGTTGGAATCCGCACTGGTTGCAGGTCTGTTGTCCATTGGCGCTGATGTGATCCGTCTGGGCGTTGTATCCACTCCGGGAGTGGCGTATATTGCACGTTTGTTGAAAGCTGACGCGGGCGTGATGATCTCAGCTTCCCACAATCCGGTTGAGGATAACGGAATCAAGTTCTTTGGCGGAGATGGCTTCAAGCTGTCTGATGAAACAGAGAACCGGATTGAAGAACTGATGGATGCGGAGACAGATCAATTGCCACGGCCAGTTGGTGGCGGTCTGGGTACTGTAACGACAGATGAAGAATCCCGTTATCGTTACCTTGATTTCCTGAAAACGACTGTAAATGAATCGTTCTCTGGACTTAAAATTGTTCTGGACTGTGCAAACGGAGCAGCTTATGAGCTGGCACCGAAATTGTTCAGTGAACTTGGTGCAGAAGTCATTGCCATTGGCGCTGAGCCTAACGGCCTGAATATTAATGAGCAATGTGGATCAACTCATCCAGAGAACCTGAAACAAGAAGTGCTTAAACATAAAGCGGATCTGGGTCTTGCTTTTGACGGGGATGCGGATCGTCTGATTGCTATTGATGAGACAGGCGCTGAGGTGGATGGAGACTTCATTCTGTGTATCTGCGGTGATGCGATGAATCGTGCAGGCAAGTTGAAGGACAGTACTGTTGTATCGACCGTTATGAGTAACATCGGATTCTACAAAGCAACGGAGAAACTTGCACTGAAAACAGCTAAAACGGCAGTAGGTGACCGTTATGTGATGGAGGAAATGCGTCGCGGCGGTTACAACTTGGGCGGAGAGCAGTCTGGTCATGTTATTTTCCTGGATTACAATACAACTGGAGACGGTATGCTGACTGCGATTCAACTCGTGGATACGCTCAAGGCTTCCGGTAAAAAACTGAGTGAACTAAAAGCGCTAATGACCCAGTACCCACAAGTATTGGTGAATGTGCGTGTTGAAGATAAGAGCAAATACGAGGGTAATGCTGCAATCGAGCAAGCTATCGCTACAGTAGAACAACAACTCGGGGATAATGGACGTGTACTCGTTCGTGCTTCAGGTACTGAATCTCTGATCCGTGTTATGGCGGAAGGACCAGATAAAGACGAACTTGAACAATTTGTGTCTCAAATCGCAGATGTAGTGCAAAAAGAACTGGTATAGTACTGGAAGATGTAAGAGATACCTTCGGCATACGGTTTCTTAAGGGAATTGTTGGCAGAACTAGGCTTAATATAACATGATTTAGGACTTATAGTGCGTGTTCAAAAAGTCTGGTTTTCAGTACCAAGAAGATGGAATGAAGATAGAAATGGAGTAGCGGAGCGTAGGGAAACTACGTGAGCAACGGACATTTCGGCTGAATTTCATATTCGATGCTGATGATGCCGTTAGGCATGATTCGTAATCAAAAGCGGAATTTTTGAATTACCTCTAATGATGGATATTCCTGCGTCCCGGCCTGATGAGACCATAGGTCCGTTTATCCGGTCGGGATTGTAGGTAAATATGCTAAAATTGTCACAGGTACTTTGCTCCATTGCAAAATGGACCTGACGTGCATATAATGAGTGGAGTCGTCATTCAGACACAGAAAGTGAGGAACGTAAGGTTACAGTTACACAAGCGCCAGAGCTTGGAGTTGCGCGGGATGATGTTGATCAGGATTTCTTCTAGGTTGAAGAACGGCTGATTAAGATCAACGGCAATCAAGCTGACGAGGTGGAGGTGTTCGGATTGTTCGGCGGGGACCTCCCGGTGAAGCACCAGAGCCGTAAACCGGATTGCGGAAAATGGATAGGTGACTGTCCACACAACGCGCCGGTGCAGGTGCAGGAGTTAAACTAAAATTCAAATGAATGTGCGTGAAGAGCGTAAACAGTACGCGGACGGGAAAATGATGTACATTCATGATTGCATTCATAACAGCTTATGATGACAGCGGGGCGACACGAGGTCGCTCTGATCATTGATAATTGAATAAGTACCAAGTATTCATGAAACGCTAGGCAATCACTCATTTTTCCGATGTGCCGCCTCTGCCTGTTTCTCTTCGTGACACAGTATTCATATACAAACGGAGGAAATAAATTATGTGCGGTATTGTTGGATATATTGGTAATAAGAACACTCAATCGGTATTGGTCGAAGGATTAAAGAAACTCGAGTATCGTGGTTATGATTCTGCAGGTATCGCGGTATTCACACCGGAAGGTCTGCAAATCACGAAAGCTCTTGGTCGTCTTGCGAACCTTGAAGCCAAGCTGGATGGTGCACCACTGGTAGGTAATGCCGGAATCGGACATACACGTTGGGCAACTCATGGTAAACCATCGGATGAGAACTCTCATCCACACACAGATGGAAGCCAGAAGTTCTCTGTTGTGCATAACGGTATTATTGAGAACTACCTGGATCTGAAGGATGAATTGATGGCTCAAGGTCACACGTTCACTTCCGAGACAGATACTGAGGTTATCTCTCACCTGATCGCACGTGAATACAATGGTGATATCGTCAAAACAGTACAAAAAGTGATCACGTTGTTGCGTGGCGCATTTGCACTGGGTGTATTGACAGAGCATGAGCCTGAGAAACTCGTAGCTGTGCGTCAAGCGAGCCCATTGATTATTGGTATTGGTGAAGGCGAGAACTTCATTGGTTCCGACATCCCGGCAATTTTGGAACATACACGTAACGTGTACATTCTGAATGATGGTGAAATGGCTGTATTGACACATGATGCTGTCGAATTGATGACGATTGAAGGCAACTTTATTTCTCGGGAAATGATTCGTGTCGATTGGGATGCTGTAACCGCAGAAAAAGGCGGATTCGAGCACTTCATGCTGAAAGAAATTCATGAGCAACCAAAAGCATATCGTGATACTATGCTGGGTCGCATCGATAATGAAGGCAAAAAAGTTCAACTTCCTGAGTTGAAAATGACTGAAGAACAAATTAAAAATATTCGTAACGTTCAAATCATTGCATGTGGTACAGCGTACCATGCAGGTCTGGTTGGACGTACAGTGATTGAGCAATTGGTACGTATTCCGGTTGAAACAGATGTGGCTTCCGAGTACCGTTACCGTTCCCCAATCGTGCACAAAGATACACTTGTAATCGTAGTGAGCCAATCCGGTGAAACTGCCGATACGCTTGCTGCATTGCGTGAAGCACAATCCAATGGTGCGCATGTACTGGCAATCACAAACGTAGTGGGCAGCTCCATTGCACGTGATGCAGATGATGTTATCGCAACATTGGCAGGTCCGGAGATTGCAGTAGCTTCTACCAAAGCGTATACTTCGCAGTTGATCGCGTTCAACTTGCTTGGTCTGTACCTTGCACAAGTTCGTGGTACTCAATCTGCAGAAGAGATTGAACACACGCTGGCAGCAATGCAAGCATTGCCTGAGCAAGTGGAATCCATGTTGGAGCAAGCGGAGGCAATCAAAGGATATGCAGAGCAAATCTCTAAACATGAACATCTCTTCTTCATTGGTCGTGGTCTTGACTACGCAGTAGCTCAAGAAGGATCTTTGAAGCTGAAAGAGATCTCTTACATTCACTCCGAAGCGTATGCTGCGGGTGAGCTGAAACACGGTACGCTCGCATTGATCGAAGACGGCATCCCTGTTATTGCCTTGGCAACGCAAGAGAACGTACTTGAGAAAACAGTGAGCAACATTAAGGAAGTAAAAGCACGTGGCGCAGATGTATTGGCAATTACGTATGAAGAGCACGTAGCACCATTGCTGAAATCCGTAGACCAAGCATTTGCAATTCCTAAGACGCTGCCACTGCTTAGCCCTGCTTTGTCTGTAGTTGCGCTGCAATTGCTGGCATATTATGCTTCCCTGGCACTGGGTCATGATGTGGATAAACCACGTAACCTGGCGAAAAGTGTAACGGTTGAGTAAGTTATTCTGTACAAATTAGTTTATTTTCCAATGATAAATAAGTGTAGAACCATTTACAAAAGTATGGAACTACACGAACTGTTGTCCAATGACATGGATAATGGGTTGATCAATAGATTCAGTAAATTAATAAAGTATAAACAAAATATGGTCCTGATGACTCTAAGTCATCAGGACTTTTTTGATGTTTCAGGAGGGTGGTTCTGAATATTAGAACCACCTTATTTGTGTTTGTACATTGTAAATTTATGTCATCAACTTCTTAAAGAGAGTCATTAACATTCGCAACTCGTAAGTGCAAATATTTCCCCAAGAAGGATGTGGATCGGGCATACGGGATCATTTGAACAATAAAGGAAGATGGCCAAATGGGACTGGAACATCTTTCAGTGACTCACAAAATGGTATGCCAAGAAGCAACAATTTGCTGGATGAAGAAGCTTATTACGCGAAGTGAAATCATTGTCTGTTCAACTTGGATTCAGAACGCCATTGTAATCTATATGTAAATGAGTGAAGGACATAGAAAAGCGTATGAGGAAAATCTCGCGTATGGTTTGATGAGGAGGAGCAGAATATATTTACCCTTTATTCTAACGGAGGTGTAGAGAAGAAGGCGTGATACAAAACGATGTTGGCTGCCATCCGTTTGGATGCTGCGGGCAGCTTCAGCCAGACTTTCAGAAATTGGTCAGGTAATCATGTTAAGTTAATGCAATGCGGAACACTGGCAAAGAATATTAAAAAGGTAATATATACCAAATTATCCTGTTTCATGGCTGAATGTCAACACGCGTCGAATTCCTCGATTGATGTAAAACCATTCCCAACGTTTCCTTGCTATTCACTCTTTTTAATGAAAAATGTTAACACATTATGTTTCGTGAACCAAATTTAACATTATAATGACTATATTTAACAAAAATTTCACTATACATTCTTGTAAATTTTGATATAATTCAACCTAGGTCTTATTCCCTATTATTCTAATAAATGGAATTGTAGGGTTTTTTATACCCATCCAAGCTGTGTGCGAGAGACCAGTCTACTGGCTAACCAACAAGCCGGCATGCGGGGACCAACAATTGTGGAAAATGACAGCCTAGAATATGTTGCTCCATGACGTCAGAAGGTTCAGAAAGGAAGGTTCAGAAAGATGGAGCCAACCTTATCCCAATTCCGATGGAGGATGAAGTGAGTGAGCATTTTTGAAAAGCTGGAATCCAACGTAAGATCTTACTGCAGAAGTTTTCCGGTGGTATTCGACCGGGCCAAGGGAGACCTTTTATATTCTGAGGACGGAAGAGCATATATTGATTTCTTTGCAGGTGCCGGGGCACTCAATTACGGTCATAACAACGATTATATTAAAGACCGGGTTCTTGATTACTTGACCTCCGACCGGATTATGCACGGTCTGGATATGTATACAATGGCCAAACGTGAATTCATCCAGAGCTTCTCAGAGCGGATCCTGGAGCCGAAGAAGCTGAATTACAAGCTTCAATTCTGCGGTCCAACAGGGACGAATGCGGTGGAAGCGGCCCTGAAGCTCGCACGCAAGGCGAAGAAGAGAAGTGGAATATTCGCATTCATGGGTGGCTTCCACGGCATGTCGCTCGGCAGTCTGTCGGCGACAAGCTCCAAGTCCATGAGAGAAGGGGCGGGGCTCCCTCTGGACGGAGTTACGTTCATGCCGCACCCGAGCGGGGCTTTCGCAGAAATGGATACGCTCGGCTATATCGAGAATATCCTGACTGATTCGCACTCCGGAATCGATAAGCCGGCCGCGATCCTGCTTGAAACGGTACAAGCCGAAGGAGGAATTCACGTTGTCGACGCGCAGTGGCTACGCGAGCTGCAGCAGCTTTGCCGCAGGCACGATATTCTGCTCATTACAGACGAGATTCAAGTAGGATGCGGTCGGACAGGCGAATTCTTCTCCTTCGAACGTGCAGGGATCGAGCCGGATCTCATTACCCTGTCGAAGTCGATCAGCGGGTACGGCCTGCCAATGTCCCTCCTGCTGCTGAAGCCCGAACTGGATATCTGGACGCCGGGCGAGCACAACGGCACCTTCCGCGGCAACCAGCTGGCTTTTGTGGCCGCGAAGGCTGCTCTCGAGTTCCGGGACAGAACCGAACTGGAAGCTCAGGTGAAGCAGAAGGAAGAGTATGTGCGCTCGTTCCTTGATCAAGAAATCAAGCCTCTGCATCCGTCCATCGCCATCCGCGGACTCGGCCTGATCTGGGGCATTGACGTCTCGGGGTTCATGGATGAAGCCGGGGCGAAGCGGGTGACGGATATCAGCTTCGAGAACGGGCTCATCATTGAAAGAGCCGGCAGAGGAGATTGTGTGCTGAAGATCATGCCTCCGCTTACCGTCTCTATGGAGCATCTGACCGCCGGCTGCGCCATTATCAAGTCAAGTATGCAGCAGGTGATCTCTCAGGAGACCAAGGATTTGTTAGTAACGACCTAAGCTTGGCCAAGCCGATGGCCGCCCCCGGCAAGAGGCATGAAAGTGCCTTCCGGAGGGCGTGCGGACTTGATGTTAAGGCAGCGCTTTCTCCTCATGCTACCTGCGGTAACGTTAATCAGCATGGAATTCTCCGGCAATCCAAGGGCAGTACCGTTCGTGCCATACGGAGCATTCCTTGAGTCTCATGCAGTACCCTCGTTAAATTTAATCGTCAGGAAAAGCTCACTACCCCGCAGCCGAATCTTTACTTATCCACACCAGGGCTGTGGGGGAATAAGCAAATCGTACATAGAGTGTATCAATACCCCTTAAACATAGGCTTCGTCAAAGGCAGCTCGAGTGCCAAATCAGGAGGTACGGTCGACTTCCTGCTGGACGGCTGGAACCCTGCGGCAAGCCTTACATCGACAGGAGGAACATTCCTTGTCGTCTATCCCCAAATCCAATTCTGAATCCCATGTTAAACCAAATCCCGTCTTCGGGTGACTCGTCGGCAGCAATCTTCTTGAAGCAGAGGAGTCCGAAGTAACCGACATCTCTTGCGTAGAACGATGCTTATTGTTGTCCTTTACGCATGGGAGCCGAGCGGGACAGCTGCTAGGCAGAGGATTGCCGCATGCGATCAACCGGGCAAATGAAGCGGTGACATTGCGCAAGCCATTGATGTTGTTGTCAGATGTTTGAAAAGGAGAGGAGCGAGGGTGGAGCGTTGCTTCGGCATATGCTCCGCCGGATTGCTTTTACCGATGAAGAGAGGGGAACGATCCAGATGGCTTTTGAAAAAGAAACGTTGTTTTGGAACGAAAAATTCGGTAGTGACGACTATACCTTGACGCGGTTGCCTTATTGCAAAGCTCCAAACTCCCTGGTGCCCAATGTGAAAACCGTTGGCGGTTCGCTTTCGGAGGAAGCGGCGCAGCGCGTCCTTCAAATGAGCAAGGGTGCTCCGCTGGCTACTTTTATGATTTTGCTCGCTGGTGTTCAGGCACTCTTGCATAAATATACAGGAGCTTCAGACATTCTGGTCGGCATGCCGGTTGTGCCGAAAAAGGGGGAGACGCGTCGATCCGTTAATCATACGGTCATTTTGAAAAACTCGCTTTCGGTGGGGGCAACTTTTAAGACACTTCTGAGCGAACTGAGGACTTCCTTGCCGGAAGCCATTCAGCATCAACATATTCCGTTCTTGAAAATGACGGAGAAGCTGGATCTGCAATATGCTGAAGGGACACCCTTCGTTCATACGCTAGTATCCCTTAAGGAGTTGCATCTGGACGAAATTGGGCAAAACGTGGTCACGGACTGTTCCTTTGAATTCAGTTTAACCGGCGGGACGATACAGCTAGCACTGTCATATAACGAGCACTTATATGACTCCGATTTCATGAGTCGGGTCGTCGGCCACCTGAATCGCCTGCTGTCCGTGGGGCTTTATGAGCTGGAGCTGGACATCGTGCGAGCGGACATGCTGTCGGAGGACGAAAAATTTCAATTACTGCAAAGCTTCAACGATACAGAGAAGGACTATCCTCGTGATCGGACGATTCATCAGCTTGTGGAGGAGCAAGCGAAGCGTGTGCCAGAGGCGACTGCGGTTGTCTTTGAGGGGCAGCGGCTTTCATACGCAGAGTTGAACGAACGGGCAAACCAGCTGGCGCGTACGCTACGATCGGTCGGTGTGCTGCCCAATCAGTTAGTAGGCTTGATGGTCAGGAGATCACTGGAGACGGTCATTGGCATTCTGGCGGTTCTGAAAGCTGGCGGTGCCTACGTGCCGATCGACCCGGAGTACCCGGAAGAACGTATCCGCTACATTCTGGAGAACTCGAACGCGCAGCTGCTGCTGACTCAAAGAGAGCTGTTACAGCAAGTCCCGTTCGAAGGGACCGTATTGGCGCTTGATGACGAGCAGGCCTATAGTGACGAAGGCTCGAACCTGGAGGCGGTCAGCGGTCCAAACGATCTTGCTTATGTCATTTATACGTCAGGTACAACGGGCAACCCCAAAGGGGTCATGCTGGAGCATCGTGGTTTGGTCAGCTTGAAGCTGATGTTTGCAGACAGGCTGGGCATCACGGAGCATGACCGGATCGTACAATTTGCGAGCTTGTCCTTCGACGCATCCTGCTGGGAAGTGTTCAAAGCACTCTATTTTGGCGCGGCTTTGTACATCCCGACGGCCGAAACAATTCTCGACACTCGTCTGTTCGAGAGTTATATGAACGAGCATGCGATTACGGCAGCGATTTTGCCTCCGACGTACAGCGCTCATTTGAACCCGGATCGTCTTCCCAGCTTAACAAAGCTTGTAACGGGAGGTTCGGCGGTATCGGCCGAATTCGTGCAGCAGTGGAAAGCGAAGGTTCACTATTTCAATGCTTACGGCCCTACCGAAGCTTCGATTGTTACGACGCTTTGGGATGCGGATGAGCAGCAGCCGGAGCGCAGAGTCATTCCGATTGGGCGCCCGCTGGCTAATCATCAGATTTTTATTTTGGATGCCCACCTGCAACTTGTGCCTCCGGGAGTGGACGGCGAGCTTTGCGTGGCAGGTGTGGGGCTTGCGAGAGGTTACCTGAACCAACCGGAGCTGACGGCAGAGAAGTTTGTGGAACATCCGTTTGCGCCGGGAGAACGCCTTTACCGGACAGGAGATCTCGCCCGCTGGCTGCCGGACGGTAATATGGAGTACTTGGGCCGGATCGACCATCAGGTGAAGATCCGTGGATTCCGAATCGAGGTCGGTGAGATTGAAGAGCAGCTTCTGAAGATCGACTCGGTGCAGGAGACGATTGTAATCGCGCGGGAAGGCAAAAGCGGGCAAGAACTGTGCGCTTACCTGGTCGCGAGCCTCCCTCTTACGCTCGGCGAGCTGAGAAGTGCGCTGGCGCAAAAATTGCCGAATTACATGATTCCGGCGCATTTTGTTCAGCTTCCGCGGATGCCGCTCACGCCGAACGACAAAATCGATCGTAAGGCTTTACCTGCCCCGGAAGGAAACGCACTGACTGGCGGCGCGTACGTAGCTCCCCGCAATGAAGCTGAGCGAAAGCTTGCTGATGTGTGGCAGGCGGTATTGAACGCCGATCGTGTTGGGATAACGGATCATTTCTTTGAGCTGGGCGGAGACTCGATCAAGTCCATTCAAGTATCTTCGCGGCTTCATCAAGCCGGGTACAAGCTGGAAATCCGGGATTTATTCAAATATCCGACGATTTCACAGCTCAGCCTGCATGTGAAACCGATCAGACGTACCATCGATCAAGGCGAAATAACGGGTGAAACGGCGTTGACGCCGATTCAGCATTGGTTTTTCGAGAGTTCCTTTGCGGACCCGCATCATTTCAACCAGTCGGTGATGCTGTACCGGAAGGAACGCTTCAACGAAGAGATCGTGTATCAGGTGCTGCAAAAGCTGGCCGAGCATCATGACGCCTTGCGCATGGTGTTCTGCAAGTCGGAACAGGGGTTTGGTGCGTTAATGCGAGCGATTCAGGATGGTGGGCTGTTCACGCTTGACGTGTTCGACTTTAAAGATGTGGAGAATCCCGCGCAGGCTGTGGAAGGGAAGGCAACGGATATTCAAGCAGGCATCGATCTGGTGAACGGGCCCCTTATGAAGGCGGCACTGTTCCAGTGCGAGGACGGAGATCATTTGCTGCTCGCGGTTCATCATGCCGTGGTAGACGGCGTGTCTTGGCGCATTTTGATGGAGGATTTCGCTCTAGGTTACGAGCAAATTGGAAAAAGCCAGGAAATTCGTTTCCCGGCGAAAACAGATGCGTACCGCACTTGGTCCGAGCAGCTGGCTGCTTACGCGCAAAGCCCGGAGATGGCAAAGGAACGGGCCTATTGGCAGGCCGTGGAACAAATGGAGGTTCTGGCCGTGCCGAAGGATATGGAGGCGGACGTTACGACGCAGCATGACAGCGAATCGCTGTTTGTCCGTTTGACTCCCGAAGAAACGGAGCTGCTACTGAAGCGGGTTCACCGTGCCTACAACACCGAAATGAATGATATTTTGGTAACGGCGCTTGGAATAGCCTTACGGAAATGGACGGGGCACGAACGGGTGCGGATCAATCTCGAAGGACACGGACGTGAATCGATCAGAACGGATATCGACATCACGCGTACAGTTGGCTGGTTTACGACCAAGTTTCCAGTCGTCCTGGAGCCGGAAACCGACCGAGATTTGGCATATCAGATTAAACAGGTCAAGGAAAACTTGCGCCGCATTCCGAACAAGGGGCTAGGGTACGGTATATGCCGCTATCTCTCGAAATCGGAGGATGGCTTGGTTTGGGGCGCAGAGCCGGAAATTAATTTTAACTACCTTGGCCAGTTCGACGATGATGTCAACCAGGACGAGATCGGCATTTCTTCTTATTCCAGCGGCAACCCGGCTAGCGACCGGCAGGCACGCAGCTTTGTGCTGGATATCAACGGTATGGTGCTGGACGGCACTTTATCGCTCGATCTCAGCTACAGCCGGAAGCAGTATCGCAAGGAAACGATGGAAGCCCTCGCTCAGCGGCTTGAGCAAAGTCTCCGAGACCTCATTATCCACTGTGCAGGCAAAGAAAACACAGAATTGACGCCGAGTGACGTGCAATTTAAAGGCTTGACCATTGCAGAATTGGAGCAAATCGCCCAGCGCTCGGGCCATCTCGGGGAAATCGAAAATATTTACTCACTTACGCCGATGCAGAAAGGTATGTGGTTCCACAGCGCGCTTGACCGGCAAACGGCGGCTTATTTTGAGCAGACGCGGTTTACGATGCGGGGAGCGCTCGACGTCCAGCTTTTTGAGAGGAGTTGGATGGAACTTGCGAAACGTCATCTGGTGCTGCGGGCGAATTTTGTGAAAGGACCCGCGGGCGAGCCGCTGCAAATCATATACCGCGACAAACCGGTCGGTTTTGAATATGAAGAGCTGCTTCATTTGCAGATGGACGAGAAACAAGCTTACTTGGATAAAAAGGCTGAGGAGGACAAGCTTCGCGGCTTCGACATGGAACATGACGCGCTCGTTCGGTTCACGATCCTGCGCACCGAAGAGCAAAGCTATCATGTACTGTGGAGTTTCCAACATATTTTGATGGACGGCTGGTGCCTGGCTCAGCTGACGCAGGAGCTGTTTGAGGCATACTCGGCCTTGGCATCCGGCGAGCAATTAGCGGGAGGTAAGGGATCGGATTATGGGGCCTATATCGAGTGGTTGGAGAAACAGGACGATCAGGCGGCATCAGCCTATTGGATGGCATTCCTGGCAGGTTATGAAGGGCAAACCGTACTCCCTGGACAAAAGGAACTGGCGCCCAACGGCAGATTTACGGCTGATCACGTCACCGCCGAGCTGGGCAAGGACTTGAGTGAGCGGATGGACCGGGTGGCGAAACAGCGCCTGGTTACGGTCAATACACTGCTGCAAGCTATTTGGGGCGTGATGCTGCAAAAATATAACGGAACAAACGATGCCGTATTCGGTAGCGTCGTAGCCGGAAGACCGGCGGAAATTCCGGGCATTGAGTCCATGATCGGGCTGTTCATCAATACGGTGCCGGTCCGGGTGACGAGTGAAGCGGACACCGTGTTCGCCGACCTGATGGCGAAGCTTCAAGAGCGGGCGCTTGAGTCCGGGCGTTATGATTACTATCCGCTGTATGAAATTCAGGCCCGTAGCGTGCAAAAGCAGAACCTGATCAACCATATCATCGCTTTTGAGAACTATCCGGTGGACGAGCAGATGGAGCAGGCGGGGGACCAGCAACATGGCGATCTGACGATTGCTGATGTTCAGATGGAGGAGCAGACAAACTATAACTTCAACGTCACCGTGGTGCCGGGAGACGAGATTGAAATTCGGTTCGACTTTAACGCCGAAGTGTTTGATAAAGCTAGCATTGAGCGGCTCAAGGGGCATCTCGTTCATTTGCTGGAGCAGGTGGCGGATAACCCGGAGATTACCGTGGGCGAGCTGGAACTTGTGACAGAGGCGGAAAAGGCTGACCTTCTCGGACGTTTTAACGACACCACAACGGAATTTCCGTGCGGGAAAACGCTCATTCAATTGTTCGAAGAGCAGGCGGAGCGCATCCCGGATGCAGCTGCCATCTCCTTGAATGGGCAAGAGCTGACCTACCGCGAGCTGAACGAACGCGTTAATTGCCTTGCTCGTACCTTGCGTAGCCACGGGATATCCAAAGGCCGCCTGGTCGCCATTATGGCTGAGCGTTCCATCGAAATGGTGGTGGGTATGCTGGCGGCACACAAAGCCGGTTCGGCTTACGTACCGATTGACCCGGAATATCCCGAGGAGCGTATCCGTTTCTTGATCGAGGATTCGGGTGCGCAGGTCATGCTGACGCAAAGCCGATTACGCGAGCGCCTGGCGGGTTCGGACTCCGTGATTTTACTGGATGACGAGTCCTTCTATCACGAGGACCGCACAAATCTTAATTCGGGCAACGAAGCGACAGACCTGGCTTGCATCATCTATACGTCAGGCACGACGGGCAAGCCAAAAGGAAACCTTGTTTCGCACCGCAATATCGTGCGGATCGTGCGAAATACGAATTATATCGACATCACTGAGCGGGATCATGTCCTCCAGCTTTCGAGCTATTCGTTTGACGGAGCGATTTTTGATATTTTCGGTGCTTTGACCAACGGGGCACGGCTGGTGCTGGTTCCCCACGAGACTTTGCTGGAAATCGGCCAGCTGGCGGATCTTATCCAGCGCGAGCGAATCTCGGTCATGCTAATTACGACGGCTTTCTTCAACGTCCTTGTAGATGTGAACGTCGACTGCCTGCGGGATGTCCGGGCGATTTTGTTCGGAGGAGAGCGCGTGTCGGTCGGCCATGTGCGTAAAGCGCTCGCCCATATCGGACCGGGCAGGCTCAACCACCTGTACGGTCCATCAGAAAGCACGGTTTATACCACGTATCTTCCAGTCGACTTTGTCGATGAGTCCGCGCTTACCGTACCCATCGGACGGCCGATCAGCAATACGACGGTGTATATCGTCGACAGCCAGAATAAACTTCTGCCGATCGGCGTGGCCGGGGAACTTTGCGTCGGCGGAGAAGGCTTGGTACAGGGCTACAATAACCGGCCGGAGCTAACGGCGGAGAAATTTGTGGACCATCCGTTTGTGCCGGGAGAGCGCATGTACCGTACAGGAGATTTGGCAAAATGGCTACCGGACGGCACGATTGAATACGTGGGGCGGACGGATGATCAAGTGAAAGTCCGCGGCTTCCGTATTGAGCTGGGCGAGATCGAAGCTCAGCTTCAGAAAGTGGAGGGAATTCGGAAAACGACGGTATTTGCGCGGGAAAACGCCTCCGGCGAGAAGCAACTTTGCGCCTATTATGAAGCGGACCGTGAGCTTCCGGCGGCCGAGCTGAAGAGCGTTCTTTCCCAGGAACTTCCTGCCTATATGATCCCGGCGTACCTGATCCAGTTGGAACGGCTTCCGCTGACGACGAACGGCAAGGTCGACCGCCGCTCCCTCCCGGCACCTGAGGAGAGCTTGCAGCCGGGCGAAGGACATACTCCGCCTCGGACTCCGTTGGAAGCCAGCTTGGCTGAAATATGGAAAAGCGTGCTCGGATTGGAACACATCGGGGTTCATGACAACTTCTTTGACTTGGGCGGCCATTCCCTGCGGGCAACGACACTGGTGAGCAAGGTGCATCAGGAGTTGAACGTCGAGCTGCCTCTGCGCGACGTATTCCGCTACTCAACGATCGAAGAGATGGCTCTCGCCCTCTCCCGGATTGAAGAGCAGTTGTTCTCGTCGATTCCGCTGGCAGATGAAAGAGCGTGTTATCCACTTTCCTCAGCTCAGAAGCGGCTGTTTATCCTGAATCAGCTGGAAGGAGCCGATCAGAGCTATAACATGCCGGGTGTGCTGTTGCTCGAAGGATCGATTGACCACAGCCTGCTGGAGAAAGCTTTCCGCGGACTGATCGAACGTCATGAAACGTTGCGAACCGGATTTGAGATCGTGCAAGGCGAAGCGGTACAGCGTATTTACGAGAGCGTTGATTTTGCCGTTGTGTGTCGACATGCGAACGAGGAAGAAGCGGCTGCAGTCGTGCAGGCTTTTATCCGACCTTTCGACTTGGCGAAGCCACCGTTGCTGCGTGCCGAGCTCGTAGAGCTGGCAGCCGATCGTTATTTACTGATGTTTGACATGCACCATATCATCTCCGACGGGGTTTCGATGGACGTGTTCGTTGAGGAACTCGTTCGTTTGTATGGCGGTGAGTCATTAGAGCCTTTGCATATTCAGTACAAGGACTATGCGGTATGGCAGCAATCGGACGAGCAAAAAGTGCAATTGAAACGCGAGGAAGCTTACTGGCTGGACCGTTACCGGGGCGAGCTGCCGGTTCTGGAAATGCCAACGGACTACCCGCGTCCTGCTGTACAGAGCTATGAGGGACATACGCTGACGTCTTTTGTGGACGAGGCAACGAACGAAGGCTTGAAGCAGCTAGCCGCTCAAAGAGGAACGACGCTATATATGGTGTTGCTTGCCGCGTATACCGTGCTTTTGCATAAATACACAGGTCAGGATGATTTGATCGTTGGCACGTCGATTGCGGGTAGAACGCACGGCGATATGCAGCCCTTGATCGGAATGTTTGTCAACACGCTGGCGATCCGCAATTATCCGGCTTCGGAGAAGACCTTCCTGTCGTATTTGGAAGAAGTGAAAGAAACGACTTTAGGCGCTTACGAGCATCAGAATTATCCGTTCGAAGAACTCGTCGATAAAGTGCAGGTTAGCCGGGATTTGAGCCGCAACCCGCTGTTTGACACGATGTTCTCCCTGCAAAACCTGGAGGAGTCAGAGTTTGAGCTGGAAGGGCTGAAATTGTCCCCGTACCCTAGCGAATATGGTATGGCCAAGTTCGACCTGAGTGTGGATGTTACGGAAGAAAATGGCGGACTGGAGTGCAACTTTGAATTCGCAACGGCTCTTTATAAAGAAAGCACGATCCGGCGGCTATCGATTCATTTTGGACATTTGCTTGCGGCGATCGTGAGCCGTCCAGATGCGAAGATTGCCGAACTGGACTTGCTGACGGCAGAGGAAAAAGAGCAAATTATCGGCGCGTTCCACCCGGCGCAGTCGGAAGTGGCTCCTGTGGCGGCGTTCCACCGACTGTTCGAGGAACAGGCGGAGAGCACTCCGGAAGCGGAGGCAGTCGTGTACGAAAACGATCGGCTGACGTATGCGGAGCTGAATGAGCGGGCGAACCGCTTGGCGGCAACGCTGCGCGCAAGTGGAATCGGCCGGGAGGAGATTGTTGGTATTCTCGCCGAGCGTTCGGTGGACCTGCTGGTGGCCGTGCTGGCCGTCTGGAAAGCGGGCGGGGCGTATGTACCGCTCGACCCGGATTATCCGGCAGACCGCGTGCGGTTCATGCTTGAAGACAGCGGAGCGAAGGTGCTGCTGACACAAACGCCGCTGCGAGAGCGTGCTGAAGCCTGGCTCAGCGAAGAGGAACTGGCACTAGTGACAGTGCTGTATCTCGACGACGAAACGTCATACAGCGAAGAAAGGGAGAATGCACCGTTTGGCTCCAGCATGGTTTCCCGTAAAGTCTCCGGCAAGCTGACCGGTGCTGTGAACGACGGAGATGAGAGCTATTCGAATGTTGGTATGGACAGCTTCCATGAAGCTCGTCCAGAGGATTTGGCCTATGTAATCTATACGTCGGGTACAACGGGTAAGCCGAAGGGTGTAATGATTGAGCACCGCAGCCTGGTGAACACGGCAGCGGGTTACCGACGGGAATACCGGTTAGATCAGTTCCCGGTGAGGCTACTGCAACTCGCCAGCTTCTCGTTTGACGTGTTCGTGGGTGATATTGCACGCACGTTGTATAACGGAGGCACGATGGTCATTGTGCCTAAGGACGATCGGATTGATCCATCTCGTCTGCACTACTGGATAGAACGCGAGCAAGTCACGATCTTTGAATCAACGCCGGCGCTGATCGTACCGTTTATGGAATACGTGCACGAGCAGGGGCTAGAGTTGAGTGGGATGGAGCTGCTGATCACAAGCTCGGATAGTTGCAGCGTGGCGGATTATAGAACCTTGCAGGAACGTTTCGGCCCGTCGTTCCGCATCATTAACGCCTACGGTGTAACGGAAGCGGCAATCGACTCCAGTTTCTATGACGAGGGGTTGGAGAAACTGCCGCCAACAGGCCATGTGCCGATTGGAAAAGCGTGGTTAAATGCGAAGTTCTACATCGTGGATGCACATCTGAATCCCGTACCGGTCGGGGTGCTGGGCGAGCTGGTTATCGGCGGCGTTGGGGTAGCGCGCGGGTACTTGAACCGTCCAGAGCTGACGGAAGAGAAGTTCGTAGACAGCCCGTTTGCTGTGGGCGAGCGGCTGTACCGCACAGGAGATTTGGCGCGGTGGATGGAGGACGGGAACGTGGACTTCATCGGCCGAATCGACAATCAGGCGAAAATCCGGGGGTACCGGATCGAGACGGGTGAGATCGAGTCGCAGTTGCTGCGGGTGAAAGGTGTGCGCGAAGCGGTGGTGCTGGTTCGAAGTGATGATGCGAACGGGCAGAAGATGCTGTGTGCGTATTACACACCGGATACTGGTGCGAAGCTGTTAGTGAACGATCTGCGCAGTGCGTTGGCACAGGAGTTGCCAGGTTACATGATCCCGTCGTACTTCGTGGAGCTGGAGCATCTGCCTCTGACACCGAACGGGAAGCTTGACCGAAAGGCGCTACCAGCGCCTGAAGGAGAAGCGGGAAGCGGAACACAGTACGTCGCACCACGCAATGAGCTGGAAATGAAGCTGGTAGTTATTTGGCAGGAAGTGCTGGGGCTTACGAAGGAGATTGGTATTCACGACAACTTCTTCGACATCGGTGGCCACTCCCTGCGCGCGACAACGTTGGTCAGCAAGATTCATAAAGACTTGAACGTGGATCTGCCACTGCGCGACGTGTTCCGCCATTCCACGATCGAGAGCATGGCTGCCGTCATTTACCGGCTGGATGAGCAGACATTTGTTGCCATTCCGGTGGCGGATGACCGAGAGGTGTACCCTCAATCTTTTGCTCAAAAACGTCTCTTTATCCTGAATCAGCTGGAAGGTGCGGAGCTTAGCTACAACATGCCGGAAGCGATGCTGCTGGAAGGTGCTTTGGACCGGACAAGGTTCGAAGAAACATGCCGTAAGCTCGTGACGCGGCATGAAATGCTGCGCACCGGGTTCGAAATGGTGGACGGCGAAGCATCACAGCGGATTTACCAGGATGTGAATTTTGCGGTGGAGTTCTATCAAGCGGATGAGCAAGAGGTCGAAACGGTGGTTCACGGTTTCGTCCGTCCGTTTGACTTGGCTAAGCCACCGCTGTTGAGGGTAGGCCTTGTTGAGCTGGCTCCGGAACGCCATATTCTGATGTACGACATGCATCATATTATTTCTGACGGCGTTTCGATGGAAATCTTTGTTGAAGAATTCGTGCGCTTGTATGGTGGAGAGCAATTGGAGCCACTGCGCATTCAGTACAAAGACTACACCGTTTGGCAGCATTCGCAGGAGCAGCAGGAAAGGCTTCGGCATCAGGGGACGTATTGGCTGGATATGTTCCAGGGCGAGCTTCCGGTGCTGGAAATGCCGACTGACTATCCACGTCCGGCTGTACAGAGCTATGAGGGTCAAACGCTGGAGTTTTTCTTCGACGCTTCAAAAACCGACGGTTTGAAACAGCTGGCTTCGGAAACGGGCACGACACTGTTTATGGTGCTGCTTGCGGCATATAACGTGCTTTTGCACAAATATTCAGGTCAGGAAGACGTGATCGTTGGTACGCCGATTGCCGGAAGAAATCATGGAGATGTGCAGCCGTTGATTGGGATTTTCCTAAACACGCTGGCGATTCGCAGTTATCCGGTTTCGGAGAAAACATTCCTGTCCTATCTAAATGAAGTCAAAGAAACAACTTTACACGCCTTTGAGCATCAAAACTATCCGTTTGAACAATTGGTGGACAAGGTGCAAGTCACCCGTGATTTAAGCCGTAATCCACTCTTCGACACGATGTTTACGATGCAAAATACGGAGAACGAGCAATTTGAACTGGAAGGGCTTCGCCTGATTCCTTATCCGAGCGTACTGGATACTGCGAAGTTTGATATCAGCTTGGATGTGGGCGAGGAGAACGGCGGATTGGATTACAGCTTCGAATATGCGACGGCTCTTTATAAAAGGGAGACGATTGAACGGCTGGCAAAACATTACGAGCAGTTGCTCGTGACAATTGTGAACCGTCCAGATGCGAAGATTGCCGAGCTGAATTTGCTGACGGCAGCGGAAAAAGAAGAAATTGTCTGCGCGTTTAACCCGGCACAGCCGGAAGAGGCTCCTGTGGCGGCGTTCCACCGACTGTTCGAGGAACAGGCGGAACGCACGCCGAAAGCGGAAGCCGTCGTGTATGAAAATAACCGACTAACGTATGTGGAGCTGAACGAACGAGCGAACCGCCTGTCGGCAACGCTGCGTGCAAGCGGCATCGGTCGGGAGACCATCGTTGGCATTCTCGCCGAGCGTTCGGTGGACCTTCTGGTGGCTGTGATGGCCGTCTGGAAAGCGGGAGGGGCATATGTACCGCTTGACCCGGATTATCCGGCGGACCGTGTGCGGTTCATGCTGGAAGACAGCGGAGCGAAGGTACTGCTGACGCAAACGCCGCTGCGAGAGCGTGCCGAAGCCTGGCTCAGCGAAGAGGAGCTGGCACTGGCGACGGTGCTATATCTCGATGACGAAACGTCATACAGCGAAGACCGAGCGAATGCTCCAATGGACTTCGGCCATGGCTCCAGCATGGTTTCAGGTCTGGTCTCCGGCGAGCTGACGGGTGCTGTGAACGACCGTAATGAGAGTCATCCAAATGATGTTGATGTTGTCGGTATAGGCAGCTTCCATGAAGCCCGTCCGGAGGACTTGGCGTACGTCATCTACACGTCCGGAACGACGGGCAAGCCCAAGGGTGTGATGATTGAGCACCGCAGCCTGGTGAACACGGCAGCGGGTTACCGACGGGAATATCGGTTGGATCAGTTCCCGGTAAGGCTGTTGCAGCTCGCAAGCTTCTCGTTTGACGTGTTTGTGGGTGATATCGCGCGGACGTTGTACAACGGAGGCAGCATGGTCATTGTACCGAAGGACGACCGGATTGATCCGTCTCGTCTGTACTACTGGATAGAGCGGGAGCAAGTGACGATCTTTGAATCAACGCCGGCGCTGATCGTACCGTTTATGGAGTACGTGCATGAGCAGGGGTTGGAGTTAAGTGGTATGGAGCTGTTGATCACTAGCTCGGACAGCTGCAGTGTGGCAGATTACCGGACCTTGCAGGAACGGTTCGGCCTGTCGTTCCGCATCATTAACGCCTACGGTGTAACGGAAGCAGCAATTGACTCCAGTTTCTATGACGAGGAGTTGGAGAAACTGCCGCAGACAGGTCATGTGCCGATTGGCAAAGCGTGGTTAAATGCGAAGTTTTACATCGTGGATGCACATCTTAACCCGGTGCCGGTCGGTGTGTTGGGCGAATTGGTTATCGGCGGAGTCAGTGTGGCGCGCGGGTACTTGAACCGTCCAGAGCTGACGGAAGAGAAGTTTGTAGACAGCCCTTTCACCGCTGGTGAGCGGTTGTATCGCACGGGAGATTTGGCGCGGTGGATGGAGGACGGCAACGTGGATTTCATCGGCCGGATCGACAATCAAGCGAAAATCCGTGGTTACCGGATCGAGACGGGTGAGATTGAGTCACAGCTGCTGCGGGTGGAAGGTGTGCGCGAAGTGGTGGTGCTGGTTCGAAGTGATGCGAACGGGCAGAAGGCGCTGTGTGCGTATTACACGCCGGATACTGGTGCGAAGCTGTTAGTGAACGATCTGCGCAGTGTGTTGGCACAGGAGCTGCCAGGTTACATGATCCCGTCGTACTTCGTGGAGCTGGAGCGCCTGCCTCTGACGCCGAACGGAAAGCTTGACCGGAAGGCGCTGCCGGCGCCGGAAGGGGAAGCTGGAAGTGGAACGGAGTACGTCGCACCACGCAATGAGCTGGAAACAAAGCTGGCGGTAATTTGGCAGGAGGTGCTGGGGCTTACGAAGGAGATTGGCGTTTACGATAACTTCTTCGACATCGGCGGGCACTCCCTGCGAGCGACGACATTAGCGGGCAAGGTATTTAAGGAATTAAACGTCAATCTGCCGCTGCGAGACGTATTCCGTCACTCCACGATTGCGGCGATGGCCGATGCGATTGCCCGGATGGAACGGCGGGAGCATGAGGCCATTCCTCAAGCGGAAGAGAGAGAGTACTACCCTCTGTCTTCTGCGCAGAAACGGCTGTTTATTCAACACACACTGGATGGAGCGGATCAACTTTACAACATGCCGGAACTGGTGCAAGTGGAAGGTAAGTTTGATTTAGACCGGTTGGAAGCCTCGTTGCGGAAACTGATAACACGGCATGAATCGCTGCGCACCGGTTTTGAAATGGTGAAGGGCGAAGCGGTCCAGCGGATTTATACGCAGGTCGATTTTGCTATCGAGCATCATCAAGCGGATACAGAGGATGCGGCTCAAGTTGAGCAGATCGTTCGCAACTTCGTACGTCCGTTTGATCTCGGCAAGCCTCCGCTGCTGCGCGCCGGAGTCGTCGAACTGGAGCCGAACCGGTATATTCTCCTTTTCGATATGCACCATATTGTGTCGGACGGCATATCGATGGCGATTGTGATGGATGAGTTCTCGAGTTTATACGCCGGGGAAGAACTGCCGCCACTGCGCATTCAATATAAGGATTATGCCGTTTGGCAGCAGTCTGAGGTTCACCGAGAGCGGATCGGGCGACAGGAAGCGTACTGGCTGCAAACCTTTGAAGGCGAGCTGCCGACGGGGGATCTGCCGATGGACTACGAACGTTCTACAGTTCGCAACTACGAAGGTGCGCATCTGGAGTTCGATGTCGATGCTTCTCTCTCTGCGCGGCTGCGTGAATTGGCGGCCGAGCGTGAAAGCACGCTGTACATGGTACTGCTTGCCGCATATACCGTGCTGCTGTCCAAGTACAGCGGGCAGGAAGACGTAATCGTAGGCACCCCGGTGGCGGGAAGAACTAACGCCGATTTGGAGTCGGTCATCGGCATGTTTGTTAATACACTGGCGCTCCGCAATCGTCCGTCAGGCGAAAAAACGTTCCTGTCCTACCTTGATGAAGTGAAGGAAACGGCTTTAGGAGCTTTTGAGAATCAGGATTATCCATTCGAGGAGCTCGTGGAGCGTTTGAATGTTAAGCGGGAGCTGGGCCGCTTCCCACTGTTTGATGCCGTTTTCGACTTGCAAAATATCGAAGAACGAGACGCCGAACTGGAAGGGGTCAGCCTGAAGAATTACGAGCTTGACCATTTGGAAGAAGCGAAGTTTGATCTGACGCTGTTTATGTATGAAAACGAAGGGGCGCTGAGCGGGGGCTTTTTCTACGCCACCAAGCTGTTCAAAGAAACGATGATCCACACCTTAACCGAGGATTACCTGCGGGTACTTTCTCAAATTGCGGAAAATCCACAACTTGAGCTAAGTCGGATTGAATGTCATAAACCGGCGGCAGGCACAAAGAATGCCGTCGATACGATCGAATTTGCGTTCTAATATTACAAGCGCGCCTCCGCCGTCAAGCGAAAGTGGTGCGCATCCCATGGAAGACGGCGAACAACTTGCAACTCCGTAAATCAAGCCCGTAAACGCGCAGGCCGAAAGCAGGTTTTTTCGGATCTGCGCCGGGGCATGCGGTCACTTCATTTTTAGGGGAGGTACGAATGAAATCATTATTTGAAAAGGAAGAACGGTACTGGAGCAGCAAGTTTGACGACGATGACAGTCTGAGCTTCCTTCCCTACAGTCAATCCTCCAAATTATCTGCGGGCGGCGAAGCTGCGGCAGAGCCGGTTTTGCTTCACCGTACCCTGCCGAGTGAGCTCTCGGAGAGAATTATTCGCCTCGCTAATGGTTCGGATCTGGCTTTGTACATGATTGTTTTGGCAGGAGTAAAAAGTCTGCTGTTCAAATATACCGGGCAGGATCAAGTACTGGTTGGCATGCCTTCTTATAGCGGGGACCCAGACGTGACTCAGCCGCCGCATGACATCCTGGTGATCAAAACGTCCGTAAGCAGCCAGACTACACTGAAAACGCTGCTCGGGGGCATCAAAGCCTCCATCGGCGAGGCGCTGGAGCATCAGTATCTGCCTTTTCGGAAAATGGTGGAGCCGCTCCATCTGGACTATACAGGGGAGGGTCTTCCGGTCGTCAACACCGTTGCATCCTTCGCCCCGATTCATCCTGAACCGCTGGGTAACCGAGTGGCGGCAGATACGGTTTTTCGATTCGACCACCAAAACGACTCTATTCAGCTGGAAATAAGCTTTGACCGGAATCGATACGAACGGGCATTTGTGGAACAGGCAGCTGACCATCTTGTTCGGCTTCTGTCCGTGCTTGTATTTCAGCCGGATCTGGAGCTTGGACAAGCCGATGTGCTTTCCCCGGACGAGAGGGAGACGTTGCTGAATCGATTTAATGACACCGAAACCGGGTTCGAGCGGGGGAAAACGATTCACGATTTGTTTGAAGAACAGGCGGAGTTATACCCGGACAACGTGGCCGTTGTCATGAACGAACGTCAGCTGACCTACCGCGAGCTGAACGAGCGCTCCAACCGGCTTGCGCGCAAGCTGAGGAACACGGGAGTTGAAGCGGACCAGCTGGTAGCGATTCTGGCCGAACGCTCGCTCGATATGGTTGTCGGCATACTGGCGATTCTCAAAGCGGGTGGAGCCTACGTGCCTGTCGATCCCGACTATCCAGAGGAGCGCATCCGCTTCATGATCGAGGATTCGGGTGCACCGTTATTGCTGATTCAAAAGCATTTGCATGAGAAGACCGACTTCGCAGGAATGCGCCTTGAATTGGACGATTTCGTTTGGGGCGACAACGGGGCGGAATCAGCTGGTGAGCTGGACGCTTCGAATCTGGAGCCAATTTCCGGGCCGGGGAACCTGGCATATGTCATCTACACATCGGGAACGACCGGCAGACCCAAAGGCACGTTGATCGAGCATAAAAACGTCGTGCGCCTCCTGTTCAACGACAAGAACTTGTTCGACTTCGGGCGGTTCGACACGTGGACGCTGTTCCACTCGTTCTGCTTCGATTTCTCTGTCTGGGAAATGTACGGAGCGCTGCTGTATGGAGGCAAGCTGGTCATCGTACCGCCGCTCACGGCGAAAAATCCGGCCGATTTCCTGGCGCTGCTGGGCCGCGAACAGGTCACGATTTTGAACCAGACGCCAACGTACTTCTATCAGCTGCTGCGTAAGCTCTTGGCGGATCATCCGTACGATTTGCGGATTCGCAACGTCATTTTCGGCGGCGAAGCGCTCAGTCCGCTTTTGCTCAAGGGCTTCAAGACGAAGTACCCGGAGACAAAGCTGATCAATATGTACGGCATTACCGAAACGACGGTTCACGTGACGTATAAGGAAATTACGTGGGTCGAAATGGAGGCGGCGAAGAGCAATATTGGCAAGCCAATCCCAACACTGAGGGTGTATGTCCTGGATGAAAACCGCCGCCCAGTGCCGATCGGCGTTGCGGGCGAAATGTATGTGGCCGGGGAAGGGCTCGCGAGAGGATACCTTAACCGTCCGGATCTGACGGCGGAGAAGTTCGTTGATTCCCCGTTTGCGGAGGGGGAAAAACTGTATCGCTCAGGCGACTTGGCGACCTGGCTGCCGGAAGGCAACATTGAATACCTCGGCCGAATCGACCACCAGGTCAAAGTCCGCGGGTACCGGATCGAGCTGGACGAAATCGAGACGCAGCTTCTGAACGCCCGGGGCGTGGAAGAAGCGGTGGTACTCGCCCGGGACGACGCGAACGGCCATAAGCAACTTGTTGCTTATTACGTCGCGGAAACAAAGCTGGCGGCGAATGAACTCAAGGAGCAGCTCGCCAAGCAGCTTCCGGGGTATATGATTCCTGCGCATCTTGTGCAGCTTTCGCAGATGCCGCTGACCGCGAACGGAAAAATCGACCGCAAAGCGCTGCCAGTGCCGGAGGAAGCTGCGGCCAGAGTAGCGGAATATGTTGCGCCGAGAACGCTGCTCGAGATGAAGATCGCCCGTGTCTGGCAGGATACACTTGGCATTCCTAAGGTCGGCGTAAAGGATAACTTTTTTGAGCTGGGCGGCAATTCATTAAGTCTGATGAGGCTCGTTCAAGCCGTTTATGATGAAACGGGCATCGAGATACCGCTGAATCGCCAATTCCATAGTGTAACCGTTGAAGCCATGGCTTTTGGAGAGGAGGATCTGGGTCTGGATAAGGGGGGAGACTCCTTCATCAAACTGAATAAAACAGGGGATCTGAACGTGTTCTGCTTCCCTCCAGGCAGCGGCTTCGGCATCGGTTACCGAGAGCTTGCAAGCAGGCTAGACGGCCGGTTCGTGCTTTACGGCATTGATTTTATCGACGATGTTATCGATTACGAGGCCATGCTGAACCATTATGTGGATGAGATTATTCGCATCCAGCCGGAAGGACCTTACGTGCTGCTCGGTTATTGCTTCGGAGGCAACCTGATGTTCGAGGTAGCCAAAACGATGGAACGAAGAGGGGATGTCGTAACGGACGTGCTCATGGTGGACTCGTGGATTAAGGACACACTCACGCCTTATGAAACGTCTGAGAAAGAGCTTGAAGAAATGCTTGCGGATTTCGACGAAGAAGAGAAGGAATTAATGAGCAATCCACTCGTGCGGGAGCGTGTTCATCGGAAGATCAAAGCCACCTTGACGTACGAAGCGCAGCTTATTAATTCAGGCACGATAACTGCCCGGATTTACGAACTGATTGCGAAGGACAGCGAAGCATTCCGCCTGGAGCAGCAGTTGCCGTCCTGGCAGAGGGCAACGATGCAAGCTTACGCCGATTACCGGCTGGAGGGTGCACACGAGGAATTACTGGAACTCGCGCGCGTGGACGAAACGGCCGTTGTCATCTGTGACATCTTAGTGCAGATCAAGCGGCAGATCGAAGCAGAGGTCGGGGTTCTGCATGGGAGCTGATCGGCAGACGTCTGTTCAAGAACAACGCATAGCGGAGCCTTCCAAGCGCCGAACCGCTTATGATACCTGGAAAGCGTTCCGCTGGCTGATGTCCTATGTGAGCCCTCACAAAGGCTGGATGATCGTCGGTATCTTATCTGCAATAGCCGCCGCGGTTATTGAGATATGGACAGGGCGTTTGGTCGAGCAACTGACCACACAGGCCGAGAATGGGGCGGGGCCCGTCGTTCTGCAGATCGTGTACACGGTCTTTGCGGTCATCTTGATCGGTGTGCCGGCGAAGTTTTTCATGAGCTTCGGTGTGGAGCGAAGCAGTGCCTCTGCGGTGCAGGATATCCGCAACCATGTCATGCGTCATATCGGCAAACTCCCGGTCCCCTATTTGGAAAAGCAGCACTCCGGCGACGTGTTGTCGCGGATCAACAACGATCTGCAGCTCATCCAGCAATTTATGATTCGGGACCTCGCCCAGTGGTTTTATCATCCGCTATTATTTATCGGCTGTTTCGCTTATTTGATGTATCTCCAATGGGAGCTGATGCTGTACAGCCTGCTGTTATTTCCCGTAGCACTGCTGGTTTCCCAATGGATCGGCAAGCAGTTGGAACAGTTGACGGAGGAAGCCCAGGCGAACATGGGCCGAATGAACGTCAACCTCCAGGATACGCTTGGAGGGATACCTATTGTAAAAAGCTATCTGCTATCTGGTATGTTATCTCGATCCTACCAATTGCTGCTGCAATTGACGGCTCAAAAAAAGCTGGCCGTGAAAAAGCGGGAAGCCTGGGTCAATCCGCTGCTTTCTACGCTGATGATCAGCCCGATCATTTTCGCCGTCAGTTACGGAAGCTATTTGATCTACAACGGGCAGCTAGGCGCGGGAGAACTGATCGCCTTCCTGTACTTGCTTAATCTGTGTCTGGAGCCGCTGGAGCATATTCCTGAGCTCATCACGCGCACGTTCGAAATGAGCGGTGCTCTGAGAAGGGTCTCCGAAATCGTCGAGCAACCGACTGAAACGGAAAATGGCCGTTTGCTTCCAAAAGCGAGCGCCGCCCCCATCCAGTTTCAGAACGTAACCTTCGGGTATGAAGAGAATTCCCTGATTCTGCGGAATATTAACTTCTCGGTGCCGGAAGGCAAGACGATTGCACTTGTTGGAGCGAGCGGCGGAGGGAAGAGTACGGTGTTTAAGCTGGTATGCGGCTTTTATCCGCTTCCGGAGGATCAGGGCGAGATCCGTGTGTTCGGAAACCTGATCCGCGGCGCTGATCCAGAGCAGCTTCGGTCTCATTTTTCCGTGGTAACCCAAGATTCATATTTGTTTAGCGGTACGATCGCCGAAAATATCGGCTATGGGCGGGAAGAAGCGTCGATGGACGACATTATCGAAGCCGCCAAAGCCGCTCAGGCTCATTCTTTCATTATGGAGCTTGAGGGCGGCTACCAGACGTATGTCGGAGAGCGCGGCGGCTTTTTGTCCGGTGGGCAACGCCAGCGCATTGCAATGGCCCGGGCTTTTCTGAAAGATGCTCCCGTTCTGCTGCTGGATGAGCCCACATCGGCTCTTGATCCGGAGTCGGAAAGCGCGGTTCAGGAAGCGCTGGACGTATTAATGAAGCAGAGAACGACCATGGTTATTGCCCACCGGCTTTCTACGGTGCAAAACGCCGATGAAATCTGGGTTATGGAAGAAGGAAATATTGTCGAAAAAGGCACTCATGAACAATTGCTCGAGAGGAAGGGACTGTACGCCCAGTCGTACTACCAGGAATTTACCGAGTCTGCCGAACGCAGGGAGGTGTCGTACACATGAAAAAGGGCGGAAGGCTCTCGCAAGTGAAAGAACTCGGCTACTTGCTGACGTTTATGAACCGCAAGCGCAAAACCCAGTACGCGATTGGCCTTGCTGTAACGGCGCTCACCCAGACATTGTTTCTGATCGCCTTCAGCTTGGTCGTACATAACTTGGTTGATTTCGCCGTGTCCCGAGATACGTCCCTGATGGTGGAAGCCTTTATTATTTTGGGCGCGGCCCTGTTCCTGGAAAATATAATCTCTCCCTGGTTCATTTACTTATACCAGCGCAGTGTCGAGCTGACTGTGCTGAATATCCGCAAACGTCTTTATGACAAGCTGTGCCGGGTGCGGCCGAAATTCCTGGAGCAGACGCACCATGGGGACTTGCTGTCGCGGGTGAACAACGACGTAACGACCGTTGAGTTTACATTCTCGCAGGTTTATTTCGTTCTGCTGCTTCAAGTGGTCTTTTGCATCGGCTCCATTGTCTCCATGGTGGTGATCGATTGGCGGTTTGCCGGCGTTTCCTTCGTCATTCTGCTGCTGTCCTCTCTGGTCAGCCTGAAATTTGCACGGGATATCCGTGGCTTGTCCGAACAAGGCTTGCAAACGCTCGGTAAAATGACCGAAAAATTCAAAGATTTTATGGGCGGCATTCAAATTGTGAAGCTGTTCCGCATCCGCACGATTTACGGCCAGTACGAGGCGTTGAACGAACAAATGACGCAAACGCTTCGGCAAACGGCGAAGAAGAACGGTATGCAGGCTGCGGTAAACCATTTTATCAGTTACGTCACGTTTTGCGGCATCATCGTCATCGGCAGTCTTCTTTATGCCTACGGATTGATGGGAATGGGAAGTGTCGCCGCTCTGGCTGTTTTGCAAGTGAATCTGACGCACGCCTTGTTGAACTTGGGGATGGTTCTGTCGATGACCCAGAATTCGCTCGCGGGCGCTCACCGGATTCAAGAGGTACTAAGTGAGGAAGAGGAACCGGAGCGTCTGGGATCTTCTCACAGCGAGCTTGTATCGGAGGCTGCGGTGGAGTTTCGCGATGTGGAATTTTCCTATCAGGCGGATAAAAAGGTACTTGTCGACATGTCGATGCAGGTGTTTCCTGGTCAGGTCGCTGCGATCGTGGGAGCCAGCGGCAGCGGTAAAAGTACGTTGATCAAGCTGCTGCTCGGCTTTTATCCTGTGGACAGCGGAGATATCCTGCTCCAAGGCAAACCGTTTGGCCATTACACACTGGACGAAATCCGCAGGCAGATTGCATACGTTCCGCAGGAGCCGTTTTTGTTTACCGGCACGATTGAGGAAAACATCCGCTATGGAAATCCGGATGCAACGGATGAAGAAGTGGTTGAAGCGGCCAAAGCGGCATACGCTCACCATTTCATTCAGGAACTTCCTGAACAGTATAAAACGTCGGTGGGGGAGAGAGGAGCATCGTTGTCAGGCGGACAAAGGCAGCGAATTGCGATCGCCCGGGCGATTCTCAAAAACGCCCCGATTCTGCTGCTGGACGAAGCGACTTCTGCATTGGATAACGAATCCCAGCATTGGGTACAGCAAGCTCTGAACGTATTGATGAAGGGGCGCACCACCATTCTGATTGCGCATCGTCTCAGCACGGTGGAACATGCGGATTTGATTACGGTCATGAACCAAGGAACGGTCGTCGAACGGGGCCGCCATCAGGACCTGCTGGCGCTCGGAGGGTATTACGCGCGGCTGTATGGCTAGACCATTACAACGAGTGTCTTCCTGCTGATATCTAGATACAAAGCCTATCTACAAACAATCTCTAATACGGGAGTGTGTCGATGTGAGAGAGAATACGAACAAGCAATATGGATTAACGCAAGCCCAGCGCCGGATATGGTTCATGGAAATTATGAATCCGGGCACATCCATCACGATGCTTTCCGCGACCTACCAGATTACGGGCGAGATCGACACCAAGCTGCTTGAGCAAGCGGCCGCAGAGATTGTCAAAACCTATGACGCTTTCCGAATCCGTATTAACGGAGATTTGCAAAATCCAACGCAGTGGTTCGAAGAGCCGGAGAATGTCCAAGCCCAGATAAGCCACCTCGAAATAGGTACAACCGAACAATTCTATGCCTGGGTGAAAGAAGTAACCGAAAAACCGGCCAGTGTGTTCGACGAACACCTCTATCAATTTACGATGATCCATTTTGCGAACGGCCAAGTATGGCTTAATTTGACTGTAAATCATATCATTGCCGATGGCTTGTCTGTCACTGCTTTGCTGCATGCGGTGATGGAAAAATACCTGGAACTGCGCAAAGGCATCCTCAGCAGTTACCAAGCCCCTTCCTATCTGGATTATATTTCAACTGAGCACGAATATGAGCAATCGCAGCGTTATCAAAAAGGCAAGGAATATTGGCTGACCAAGTACAACACTTTGCCTGAAACGAGCGGCATTAAATCGGTTCCGCCATTCTCAATTGGCAGCGAATCGAATAAACGTTCCATCACGTTGGATGGTTCCCGGTATGACCGCATTCTGGCTTTTAGCGAACAATATCAGGTCAGTTTATATACGTTATTTTTGTCCGCCATGTACGCCTTATTGTATAAGCTGACCGACAGCACCGATGTGCCGGTCGGCACGGTTTTTGCCAATCGCACCAGCAAGAAGGAAAAAGAAACGATTGGTATGTTCGTCAGCACCGTGGCTACGCGGATTAGTCTGAATCCAGATGGGTCCGTGCTTTCCTTGATCCAAACGGTTTCCAAGGAAAATACGGCGGATCTGCGGCATCAGAAATATCCTTATAACCAATTGATCCAGGATTTACGTGAACAACACGGCCGTAACGATCTTTCGGAGCTGTTCCGCACGTCTCTGGAATATCTGCCTTTGAAAATCGTGGAATACGAAGAAATCAAGGTACGTCTGGAGGCTCACTTTGCCAGGCACGAGATGGACGATCTACTGCTTCGCTTCGACCATATGCTGAATGAAGGCCATGTCATTCTCCATGCTTCCTATCGTACCGGCCTGTTCGAGATGGCCGAGATTGATCGCATTATGGAACAGTATGTAACTGTTTTGGACCAGTTTCTTGAGACTCCCGAACTGCGGGTACGCGAGATTTCTCTACTGAGCGATGAGGAGAGACACCGCATTCTGGGCGTGTTTAACCCGCCGGTGGCAGCACTGAGAGAGGGAATTCCGTTTCATCGGTATGTCGAAAAGTTTGCCCGAGACATTCCGGATCACCCGGCAGTTGTTTACATGGACAAAAAGCTGACCTACGGCGAATTGAACGAACGCGCCGAGCGGCTGGCTTCGCTCCTTCGTGAACAGGGCGTGGGAAGGGAGACGATTACGGGGATCTGGGCGGAGCGCTCGGTGGAACTGCTGGTCGGTGTGCTCGCCGTATGGAAAGCCGGCGGAGCTTATGTACCGCTGGACCCCGATTATCCGGCGGAGCGGATTGAGTACATGCTCAGCGATAGCGAAGCATCGGTGCTGCTTACGCAGCGTCATCTGTTGGAGGGGGCTGGAGGTTGGTTGGCCGATGACCGGCTGAAGCTTCAAGCTGTCTATGCGATGGACGATGAACAGATGTATAACGGGGATACCTCAGCCGTGGAATATGAATCTGCTGACAATGCCCCGCAAGACTTGGCTTATGTGATTTACACCTCGGGTACGACGGGACGCCCAAAAGGTGTCATGATTGAGCATGGTAGTCTCATGAATACGGCGGATGCGTACCGCCGAGAGTACCGGTTGGATCAGTTCCCGGTGCGGTTGCTGCAACTGGCAAGCTTTTCGTTTGACGTGTTCGTTGGAGACATTGCGCGGACGCTGTATAACGGAGGAACAATGGTAATTGTGCCAAAGGATGACCGGATTGATCCGAACCGTTTATATGGCTGGATTCGGGACCAAAACATTACGGTATTTGAATCGACACCTGCGCTCATCCTGCCGTTCATGCAGCATATTTATGAAGAAGGGCTGGACGTCAGCTCCATGCAGTTGCTGATTACCAGCTCGGATGCTTGTAGTGTCACCGATTATCGATTGCTGCAGGAAAGATTCGGCGGACAATTCCGCATCATCAACAGCTACGGCGTTACCGAAGCGGCCATTGACAGCAGCTTTTACGATGAGCCGCTGGACAAGCTGCCATCATTGGGTCATGTGCCGATTGGCAAAGCTTGGCTGAACGCCCGGTTTTACATTGTTGATGACGGGTTAAAGCCGGTTCCTGTAGGGATTCCGGGTGAACTTGTCATCGGCGGCGCCGGGGTGGCACGCGGGTATTGGAACCGTCCGGACCTAACCACCGAGAAGTTTGCAGACAGCCCGTTTGTGCCTGGCGAACGTCTGTATCGGACAGGAGATTTGGCCCGCTGGCTGGAAGACGGTAACGTTGACTTCATCGGCCGAATCGACTATCAGGTGAAAATTCGCGGGTTCCGGATCGAACTCGGCGAAATTGAATCGGCCCTGCTCAGTTTCCCGGGTGTCAAGCAGGCTGTGGTGACTGACCGTACGGATGAGCAGGGGCAAAAGTATTTGTGCGGTTACGTGGCGGGGGATGCTTCCTTGCAGCTGATCGATCTGTTGTCCCAATTGAAACAAGAGCTGCCTGCGCATATGGTTCCGGCCAGGCTGGTGTCTCTTGATCAGCTTCCGCTCACACCGAATGGAAAAGTTGACCGTAAAGCGCTGCCTGAACCGACCGGAGAGGTAGAAGTGGGCCGTGAGTATGTGGCTCCTCGTACAACGCTGGAAACAAGACTTGCACTTATTTGGCAGCAGGTGCTGGGTGTTGCGCGAGTTGGAGTCCATGACGATTTCTTTGACCTTGGTGGTCATTCCTTGCGAGCCTCCGCGCTTGTTTCCAAGATTCGAAAAGAGCTGCAAGTCGAGGTTCCGTTGCGGGACGTTTTCCGCTACACCACGATCGAACAACTTGCTCAAAGAATTAGCGGTTTAAAGCAGCAGGAGACGTATGAGATTACAAAGGCGGCAGAGGCCGAGTACTATCCGGTTTCATCCGAGCAAAAGCGTCTGTACGTCCTGCGCCAGCTTGACGCGGCCGAGCGTAGCTACAATATGTCGGCGGCGCTTCTTCTCAAAGGCAAGCTGGACCGCACGCGCGTAGAGTACGCGTTTCGGGCGTTGATTCAGCGCCATGAGACGCTGCGTACCGGGATCGAGCAGGTTCAAGGCGAGCTTGTGCAGTGCATCTATGACGAGGTGGAGTTTGCTGTAGATTATTTCCAGGTGAGCGAGCAAGAAGTGGACCAAGTGGTGGAAGCATACTATCACCCGTTTGATCTGACCAAGCCGCCACTTCTGCGCATCGGCCTGATCGAAGTCGGCGAGGATCGCCACATTCTGCTGTTCGATATGCACCATATCGTCTCGGATGGCATCTCGACAGCGCTGCTTTTCGACGAGTTCAGCCGCCTGTATCGGGGTGAGGAGCTGGCTCCGTTGCGTATTCAATACAAAGATTATGCCGTTTGGCAGCATTCCGAAGCCTACGGGCAGTTGATCCAGCCGCAGAAGGAGTACTGGCTGGAACAGCTGTCGGGCGAGCTGCCTGTATTGGAACTTCCGACGGACTTCCCGCGGCCTGCAGTACAAAGTTTTGACGGCCGGACCGTGAAGTTTGATATTGGGAAAGAACGGACGGAGAAGCTGAAAGAACTGGCTGCACGGACAGGCACGACCCTGTACATGGTGCTGTTGTCTGCTTACTCGATCCTTATGCATAAATATTCGGGTCAGGAAGATCTGATCGTGGGAACGCCGATTGCTGGAAGAACGCAGGAAGAAGTACAGCCAATCGTAGGTATGTTTATCAACACGCTTGCCATTCGCAGCCATCCGGAGCGTTCCAAGCCGTACCTTAAGTATCTGGAAGAAATGAAGGAAATCACACTCGGGGCTTTTGAACACCAAAATTATTTGTTTGAAGATTTGGTGGAAAGTCTTCACATTCCACGCGCGACCGGCCGGAATCCGCTCTTTGATACGTTCTTTTCCCTGCAAAATACGGAGAATGAGCAAATTGTCATCGAGGGGCTGGAGCAATCGTTTTATCCGTTGGAAAACCGAACGTCCAAGTTCGAGCTGCTTCTGGACATTTCGGAGCTGGATGGTCAGCTCGAATGCCGGTTGGAGTACGCTACGGCTTTGTATAAACAGGAGACCGCGGAGCGGTTCGCCAGACATTACGACAAGCTACTCGAAACTATCGCAACAGCGCCCGAAGGGGATATTGCTTCGCTGGAAATGCTAACGGAGCAGGAAATCCGTGAACTGGTGCACGGTTTTAATGATTCGGAGGCAGACTACCCGCGGCAGCAGACGATTCATGGCTTGTTCGAAGAGCAGGCGAAGCTATACCCGGATAACGTGGCCGCTGTCATGAATGAGCGGCAGTTGTCCTACCGCGAATTGAACGAGCGGTCCAACCGGCTTGCGCGCAAGCTGCGGGAGACGGGAGTCGAAGCGGACCAGCTGGTAGCGATTCTGGCCGAACGTTCGCTTGATATGGTCGTCGGCATTCTGGCGATTCTCAAAGCGGGCGGAGCCTACGTGCCTGTTGATCCCGACTACCCGGAGGAACGCATCCGCTTCATGATTGAGGATTCGGGCGCACCGTTATTGCTGATTCAAAAGCACTTGCATGAGAAGACCGACTTCGTAGGAACGCGCCTTGAATTGGACGATTTCGTTTGGGGCGACAACGGGGCGGAATCAGCTGGTGAGCTGGACGCTTCGAATCTGGAGCCGATTTCCGGGCCGGGTAACTTGGCTTATGTCATCTACACATCGGGAACGACCGGCAAACCAAAAGGCACGTTGATCGAGCATAAAAACGTCGTGCGCCTTTTGTTCAACGACAAGAACCTGTTCGACTTTGGGCCGTCTGATACGTGGACGTTGTTCCACTCGTTCTGCTTCGACTTCTCCGTCTGGGAGATGTACGGAGCGCTGCTGTACGGAGGCAAGCTGGTTATCGTACCGCCGCTTACGGCGAAAAATCCGGCTGAGTTCCTGGCACTGCTGAGCCGCGAACGGGTCACGATTTTGAACCAGACGCCAACATATTTCTACCAACTGCTGCGTGAGGTTTTAGCGGACCATCCGTACGATCTGCGGATTCGCAACATCATCTTCGGCGGCGAAGCGCTCAGCCCGCTGTTGCTCAAGGGTTTTAAGACGAAGTACCCGGAGACAAAGCTGATCAATATGTACGGTATTACCGAAACGACGGTTCACGTGACGTATAAGGAAATCACATGGATGGAGATGGAGGCGGCGAAAAGTAATATCGGCAGGCCGATCCCAACGCTGAGCGTGTATGTTCTGGATGAAAACCGTCGTCCTGTTCCGATCGGTGTAGCAGGCGAAATGTACGTAGCCGGGGAAGGCCTGGCAAGAGGATACCTGAATCGACCAGATTTGACGGCGGAAAAGTTCGTTGATTCTCCGTTTGCGGAGGGGGAGAAACTGTATCGCTCAGGCGACTTGGCGGCCTGGCTGCCGGACGGCAACATTGAATACCTCGGCCGGATCGACCATCAGGTCAAAATCCGCGGGTACCGGATCGAGCTGGACGAAATTGAAACGCAGCTTCTGAACGTGGAGGGTGTGGAAGAAGCGGTGGTGCTCGCCCGTCAGGACAGCGGGGGCGAGAAGGCGCTTGTTGCCTACTTTGTGGCGGACCGGACGCTGACGGTTAGCGAAATGAGAACCTCGCTGGCCCAGGGAATGCCGGGATACATGATCCCGTCGTACTTCGTGCAGCTGGAACGCATGCCGCTGACGTCCAACGGCAAAGTGGACCGCAAAGCACTGCCGGAGCCGCAAGGCGTGCAAACGGGCGTTGAATACGTAGCGCCGCGTAACCTTACGGAGTCCCGGCTTGTGGAAATCTGGGAGGAAGTGCTGGGTTACTCCGGCATTGGAGTCTTGGACAATTTCTTCGAACTGGGAGGGCATTCCTTGCGGGCGACAAACCTTGTCAGCAAGATTCGGAAGGAAATGAACGTTGAACTTCCGCTGCGCGATGTGTTCCGCTATATGACGGTAGAGTCGATGGCCGGTGCTATTGCCAGCTTGGATGAATCAGAGCACAGCTCAATTCCAAAAGCGGAAGAGAAAGCGTACTATCCGGTTTCCTCTGCACAAAAAAGGCTGTATGTCCTGCACCAGCTGGATAGCTTGGAGCTGAATTATAACCTCCCAAGTGCCTTGCAATTGGAAGGGGCTTTGAACGAGGCAAAAGTAGAAGATGTGCTGACTACTTTGATGGCCCGGCACGATATGCTGCGCACCGGTTTTGAAATCGTGAATGGGGAGCCGGTTCAGCGTATTCATCCGGTCGTCGCTTTCAAGGTCGAGAAGATTCAAGCAAGCGAAGATCAGGTTGCAGCCATTCTTGAAGGCTTCATCCAGCCTTTTGACTTGACCCAGCCGCCTTTACTGCGCGCCCTGCTGATCGAATTGGAGAAAGAAAAATTCCTGCTCGCGCTGGATATGCATCACATTGCTTCCGACGGCCTTTCCATGGATGTGCTGCTGCGCGAGTTCGTGCGCCTGTACAATGGTGAAGAATTGCCGGAGCTGCGGATTCAATACAAGGATTACGCCGTTTGGCAGCAATCCGAGGAACAGCGTCAACGCATCAAACGACAGGAGGAATACTGGCACGGGGTATTCAGCTCCGAGCTTCCGGTTCTTGAGCTGCCTCTTGACTACTCGCGTCCAGCCGTTCAGCAGTTTGACGGTCAAACGCTCACGTTTACGCTTGATGCGGAGAAAGGCGAAGCTCTCAAACAGCTTGCCAGCGATTCGGGGGCAACGTTGTACATGCTTCTGCTGGCTGCGTACTCCGTATTGCTTCATAAATACGCGGGACAGGAAGATATAGTAGTAGGCACTCCGATTGCCGCTCGTTCTCACGCCGACGTGCAGCCAATTATCGGTATGTTTGTCAATACGCTGGCCCTTCGCTTGGGTCCGACGGCAGAGCGGACGTTCATGGATTACTTGCAGGAAGTGAAGGAAAGGACGCTTGGAGCCTACGAGCACCAGGACTATCCGTTTGAGGAGCTGGTAGAAGCTCTTCAGGTGAGCCGGGATTTAAGCCGGAATCCGCTGTTTGACACCATGTTTTCATTGCAAAAGCACGAAAGCCTGGATTTAACTCTTGAAGGCTTGCAATGGTCACTGTTTGACATCGAGGAAAAGACGGCGAAGTTTGATCTTAGCTTGGATATCGTGGAAGAGGGTAACGAGTTGGTTTGCAAGATCGAGTACGCTACCTCGTTGTTTAGACAGGACACGATGGTGCGGCTGGCGGGTCATTACGAGCAGCTTTTGGCGTCGATCCTGGCTCAACCGGGTGCGCGGATTTCGGATTTGGATATATTGACGGACAGCGAAAAGGATAATTTAATGGTCGGGTTTGACGTGTCTTCTTCGGCTCTTGCAAAGCAATCCGTTACAGAGGGTACGGGTTTGGAAGCGGATGGGTCGTGGAGAGAGAGAATATTCCACGAGCTGTTCGAGGAGCAGGCGGAACGCACTCCGGGAGCGCTGGCGGTTGTATATGAAGACAGCAAGCTGACATATGCGGAGCTGAACGCCAAAGCAAATCGTCTGGCGTATGTACTGCGGGCACGCGGGGTGAAGCCGGAACAGGTGGTCGGCATTCTGGCCGGCCGTTCGGCCGAGCTGTTGATCGGGGTACTCGCCGTATGGAAAGCTGGCGGCGCTTATGTACCGCTTGACCCCGATTATCCAGCGGAGCGGATCGAATATATGCTCGCGGACAGCGGGGCATCGGTATTGCTTACGCAGACCTGCCTGTTGGAGCAGGTGGAAGCTTGGCGCAGCGACGGAGCTTTAACGCTGCAAACGGTGATTGCACTTGATGACGCCTCGGCGTACAGCCTAGGCACGGTGGAAACGGCTGTAGGCGTACAAGCTTTGGGCGAAGCGGACGCAGAGGCGGAGGTTTTGGCGCAAGTGGCAACGGCTTCTGCCGAAACATCTGCCACGGCAGAAGCTGAGCAGAGCACACAAGCGGCGGATCTCGCATCCAATCCGGCCAATGTGAACAAGCCGAGCGATCTGGCATACGTCATCTACACCTCCGGTACAACGGGCCGTCCGAAGGGCGTGGCAGTGGAACACCGCAGCTTGGTGAACACGGCGGCGGGCTACCGGCGGGACTACCGTCTGGATCAGTTCCCGATCCGGCTGCTGCAACTTGCCAGTTTCTCGTTTGATGTGTTCGTCGGTGACATTGCACGGACGCTGTACAACGGTGGAACTATGGTCATCGTGCCGAAGGAAGACCGGATTGATCCAACCCGCCTCTATGGCTGGATTCGTGATTACGCCGTGACGGTGTTCGAATCAACTCCTGCGCTGGTCGTGCCGTTCATGGAGCATGTGTATGCCGAGGGTCTGGACCTCAGCTCGATGCAGCTGCTAATCACAAGCTCGGACGCTTGCAGCGTAGCGGATTACCGCACCTTGCAGGAGCGCTTTGGCTCACAGTTCCGTATTATTAACAGCTACGGCGTAACAGAAGCGGCGATTGACTCCAGCTTCTATGATGAGCCTCTGGAGAAGCTGCCGAAGACTGGCAGCGTGCCAATCGGGAAAGCGTGGCTTAACGCCAGATTCTACATCGTGGATGCAAATCTGAAGCCGGTGCCGATCGGAGTGCAAGGCGAGCTGGTTATCGGCGGAGCGGGTGTGGCCCGCGGTTACTTGAACCGCCCGGATTTAACGGTGGAGAAATTCGTAGATAGCCCGTTCATCGCTGGGGAGCGGTTGTACCGGACCGGTGATCTGGCACGCTGGATGCCTGACGGCAACGTAGATTTCATCGGCCGAATCGACAATCAGGTAAAAATTCGCGGTTATCGGATCGAGCTTGGTGAAATTGAAGCGGCCATGAAAAATGTTGCCGAGGTGCGTCAAGCGCTTGTCATCGACCGGACGGACGAGCGGGGGCAGAAATATTTGTGCGGGTATGTCGTAGTGGATTCCAGCTTCGATCTGGAAGGGCTTGTGGCCCATCTGGACGCCGTACTGCCTTCTCATATGGTGCCTTCACGAATCATGCGTCTGGATCAACTACCGCTTACACCGAACGGCAAGATCGACCGTAAAGCGTTGCCTGTGCCGGAAGGAAGCATTCGTGCCGAGGCTGCATACACGGCGCCGCGTACTCCTGCCGAGAAAGCACTCGCGTTGGTCTGGCAGTCAGTGTTAGGCGTGGATCAGGTTGGCACCATGGATAATTTCTTTGCGCTTGGTGGAGATTCAATTAAAGCTTTACAGGTATCTTCTCGTCTTTTGCAAACGGGGTACAAGCTGGTCATGAAAGATTTGTTCCATTACCCGACGATTTCCGCCCTTAGTTTGCGGTTGCAAACAGCGGAGAGAACGGCAAGCCAGGCCGAAGTGACGGGAGAGGTTATCCTGACCCCGATTCAGCTCTGGTTCTTTGAACAAAATTCGGCCGATGTACATCACAGTAATCAGGCGTTCATGCAGTTCTCCAAGCAAGGCTTTGATGAAAAAGCTTTACGTCAAGCAGTGCGTCAGCTTATCGTGCATCACGATGCTCTTCGTACGGTTTATCGTCAAACCGAGAATGGTTATAACGCTTGGAATCGAGGCGCTGGGGAGAATGAAGTGCTGTTCGATCTGGAAGTTGTCGATTTCAAGGCAGTCCGTGACGTGAAAGAAGCGGTAGAGGTTAAGGCAAATGACATTCAAGCAAGCATCGATCTGGAAAACGGTCCGCTGGTGAAGCTTGGTTTGTTCCGCTGTGATGATGGCGACCATCTGCTCATCGCGATCCATCACTTGGTTGTAGACGGCGTATCCTGGCGGATTCTGCTTGAGGATTTTGCTGCCGCCTATGAGCAGGCGCTGCAAGGGCAGCTGATCCGTCTGCCGCTCAAAACGGATTCATTCCAAACGTGGGCGAAACAGCTCGCTGATTATGCGAACGGGTCCGCGATGGAAAGCGAGAGAGCGTATTGGCAGTGTATCGAGCAATTGGCCTATGAGCCGCTTCCAAAAGATTATGGACAAGGTAGATCCAAGCTGAAGGACAGCGGGCTCGTAACCGTTCGATGGACAGTGGACGAAACCGAACAATTGCTTAAGCAGGCTCACCGTGCTTACCATACGGAAATGAACGATTTGCTGCTTGCCGCGCTGGGCCTCTCAGTACAAGCTTGGAGCGGTCAGGAACGCGTGCTGGTGAATCTCGAAGGCCACGGCCGGGAAGAACTTTTGCCAGATGTGGACATTACGCGCACGGTAGGCTGGTTTACAAGCCAATTCCCTGTTGTTCTGGAGCCAGGTAACGTTCAGGCACTCGGTCATCAGGTGAAACAGGTGAAAGAAAACTTGCGTCGCATTCCGAACAAAGGGATCGGCTATGGCATCCTGCGTTATTTGTCGGCGCCGCGTGCCGGAGAGAGCTTTGTTTTGGAGCCGGAGATCAGTTTTAACTATCTGGGCCAGTTCGACCAGGATTACGAAAGCAGTGGCTCGCAGCCGTCTCCGTTCAGTCCGGGCTCCGATTCAAGTCCGAATGCTGTGATGGATTATGTCCTCGATATCAACGGTATGGTGTCGGAAGGCGTGTTGGAACTCACGATCCGTTATGGGGAAACCCAGTATCAACGGGAGACGGTTGAGCGCCTGGGCTCTCTGCTTCAATCGAGTTTGCGTGAGGTCATCAGCCATTGCGTATCGAAAGAGCGGCCGGAGCTTACGCCTAGTGACGTACTGCTTCAAGATGTGACGGTGGAGGAACTGGAGCGGCTGTCCGAACATACGGCGGCACTCGGCGAACTGGAGAATGTATACACCCTGACTCCACTGCAAAAAGGGATGTTGTTCCACAGCCTGCTGGATGCCGATTCGGAAGCTTACTTCGAACAGGTAACCTTCGATCTGTATGGAAGCCTGAATGTGGAAGCCTTCACCCGGGGATTGGATACGCTGGTACAGCGAAATGAGGCGCTGCGGACCAACTTTATTACCGGCTGGAGAGACGAGCCGATTCAAGTGGTATTCCGCGAGCGGAAATGTGAAGTGTACTTTGAAGATCTTCGCTCGGCAAGAGATGAACACCCGGAGAAAACGATAGCCCATTTTGTCAGCGCGGATAAAGCGAACAAGTTTGATTTGGCTCAAGACTCTCTTATGCGTGTGACCGTTTTGCGCACAGGCGACGAGGCCTACCATGTGATCTGGAGTCATCATCACATTTTGATGGATGGCTGGTGTATGTCCTTCATGATCAAGGAAGTGTTCGACACTTACTTTGCTTTTCAGGAGAAGCGATCGTTAGAGCTTCCTCCGGTTACCTCATACTCCCGGTATATCGAATGGCTGGAAGCTCAAGATGTAGCAAAAGCTTCGGGTTACTGGTCGGAGTATTTGGCGGGTTACGATCAGCAGACCAGGCTGCCGCAGGAGAGAACGCAGCTGAAACAGCATGCTTTTGAAATGGCTGAAATCGATGTGGAACTCAGCAAGGGACTGACTGAGCAAATTGAGCGTGTGGCGCGCCAGCAACAGGTGACACTCAACACGTTTATGCAGACTGTATGGGGACTGGTCTTACAGATATACAACAACAGCGAGGATGTTGTGTTCGGCTCCGTTGTATCCGGGCGTCCGGCGGAGATTCCGGGCATCGAAAGCATGATTGGCCTGTTTATTAATACGATTCCGGTCCGTATTCAAGGTAAAGCCGAGGAGACGGTAGCCGATATTTTGAGAAAAACCCAGGATCAAGCGCTGGCATCGGGAGCTTACGAAACGTTCCCGCTGTTCGAAATTCAGTCGCTGAGCGAGCAAAAGCGTGACTTGATCAACCATATTATGGTCTTTGAAAATTATCCGATGGAAGAACAGATTGAGCAAGTTGTCGGCGGAGGCCAAGATGCGCTGAAAATCGCTAATATCCAATCGCCGGAACAAACGAACTATGATCTGGACATTACCGTCATTCCGGAAGAGCATATTTTGCTGCGGTTTACGTACAATGCACTGACGTTCAGAGAGCAAGACATCAGGCAGATCCACGGTCATTTTGCCCGTGCATTGGAGCAGGTTGCGGCTAACCCGAATGTTCGTGTAAATGAGTTAGAGCTTCTGACGGCGGCGGAAAAAGAAGAAATTGTCGGCGTGTTTAATCCGGTGCAGCAGGAAGTGGCTCCTGTAGCCGCCTTCCATCGCCTGTTCGAGCAACAGGCGGAACGCACACCGGAAGAGGAAGCCGTTGTCTACGAGAACGATCGGCTGACGTATGCGGAGTTGAATGAGCGGGCGAACCGCCTGTCAGCAACGCTGCGTGCAAGCGGCATCGGTCGGGAGACAATCGTTGGCATTCTCGCCGAGCGTTCGGTGGACCTGCTGGTGGCTGTGCTGGCCATCTGGAAAGCGGGAGGGGCTTATGTACCGCTTGACCCGGATTATCCGGCGGACCGTGTGCGGTTCATGCTGGAAGACAGCGGAGCGAAGGTGCTGCTGACGCAAACGCCGCTGCGAGAGCGTGCCGAAGCCTGGCTTGGCGAAGAGGAGCTGGTACTGGCGAAGGTGCTGTACCTCGACGACGAAACGTCATACAGCGAAGTTCGGGCAAATGCCCCGATGGGCACTGGTACGGTTTCCGGTATAGACCCCGGCAAGCTAACGGGGGCTGTGAACGGTGGTGACGAGAGTCATCCAAATGATGTTGATGTTGTCGGTATGGACAGCTTCCATGAAGCTTGCCCGGAGGATTTGGCGTATGTGATCTACACGTCCGGAACGACGGGCAAGCCCAAGGGTGTGATGATCGAGCACCGCAGCCTGGTGAACACGGCAGCAGGCTACCGACGGGAATACCGGTTGGATCAGTTCCCGGTGCGACTGCTGCAACTCGCAAGCTTCTCGTTTGACGTGTTCGTGGGCGACATTGCGCGAACGCTGTACAACGGAGGGACCATGGTCATTGTACCGAAGGACGATCGGATTGATCCGTCTCGTCTGCACTACTGGATAGAGCGGGAGCAAGTGACGACTTTTGAATCGACGCCCGCGCTGATCGTGCCGTTTATGGAGTACGTGCATGAGCAGGGGGTGGAGTTAAGTGGTATGGAGCTGTTGATCACTAGCTCGGACAGCTGCAGTGTGGCAGATTACCGGACCTTACAGGAACGGTTTGGCTCGTCGTTCCGCATTATTAACGCCTACGGTGTGACGGAAGCGGCAATTGACTCCAGTTTCTATGACGAGGAGTTGTCGAGACTTCCTCAGACAGGGCATGTGCCGATTGGCAAAGCGTGGTTGAATGCGAAGTTCTACATCGTGGATGCACATCTGAATCCTGTTCCAGTCGGGGTGCTGGGCGAATTGGTTATCGGCGGAGTCGGTGTGGCGCGCGGTTACTTGAACCGTCCAGAGCTGACGGAAGAGAAGTTCGTAGACAGTCCTTTCACCGCTGGTGAGCGGTTGTATCGCACGGGAGATTTGGCGCGGTGGACGGAGGACGGCAACGTGGACTTCATCGGCCGGATCGACAATCAGGCTAAAATCCGGGGGTACCGGATCGAGACGGGCGAAGTCGAAGCAGAGCTGCTGAGTGTAGGTGGCGTGAAGGAAGCGGTCGTTGTTGTCAGGGAAGATCAAGAGGGGCAGAAAGCGTTGTGCGCTTATTATACAGTGGAAGAAGGCTTGACGGCGGCAGATTTGAAACGGGCGATCTCCAGTGAGCTACCAGGATACATGATTCCGTCGTATTTCGTCGAATTGAAGCAATTGCCTCTAACTCCGAATGGGAAAATTGACCGGAAGGCGCTGCCAGCGCCGGAAGGGGGAGGCCGCGAATACGTGGCGCCGCGCACCGAAATGGAGGCGAAGCTGGCCGCCATTTGGCAGGAGGTACTTGTTCGGGATAAGGCGGTAGGCGTAATGGACAACTTCTTCGACCTCGGAGGACACTCCCTGCGGGCGACAACACTTGTCAGCAAAATGCATAAGGAGCTGGGCGCCCAATTCCCGCTTCGCGACGTATTCCGCTACTCGACAGTTGAGGAAATGGCTGTGGCTATGGAGCATTTGGAGATCGGCTCGTTTATGGCTATTCCGGCTGCGGAACCTAGCGAGTACTATCCGCTCTCTTCTGCGCAGAAACGTCTCTATATCTTGAACCAGCTGGAAGGAGGCGAGCTGAGCTACAATATACCGGGAGCTATGCTGCTCGAAGGGCAGCTCAACCGGCAGCGGTTTGAAGAAGCGTTCCGCGGGCTAGTAGCTCGTCATGAAACGCTGCGTACCGGCTTTGAGATGGTTGAAGGCGAAGCGGTTCAGCGGATTTACGAAGAAGTCACCTTCCAGGTGGAATATGTGCAGATCAGCGGGGAACAGGCGGAAGAAACGGTGCGCCAATTCGTTCGTGCGTTTGATCTGGCGAAGCCGCCACTTCTGCGGGTGGGCATTGCCGAACTGGCGCCAGACCGGCGCATTCTGATGTTCGATACACATCATATCGTATCGGACGGCGTTTCAATGGACGTACTGATCGAAGAGTTCGTGCACTTGTACAGCGGGGAGCCGCTCAAGCCACTCCGCATTCAGTACAAAGATTATGCAGTATGGCAGCAATCGGACGAGCAGAAAACGCAGCTTGCCAAGCAGGAAGCCTACTGGATTGACATGTTCAGCGGAGAACTGCCAGTTCTGGAAATGCCAACGGACTATCCGCGCCCGGCTATGCAGAGCTACGAGGGCCGTACGCTGCAATTGTTTATGAATATTGAGAAAAGCGAAGGTCTGAAACGGCTTGCAGCTGAAAACGGCGCAACGCTTTACATGGTTCTGCTTGCGGCGTATAACGTGCTTCTGCATAAATATTCAGGTCAGGAAGACGTGGTGGTTGGTACGCCGATTGCGGGCAGAAATCACAGCGACGTTCAACCGCTGATCGGGATGTTCGTTAATACATTGGCCATCCGCAGTTACCCGGCTGCTGGTAAGACGTTCCTTGACTACTTGAAGGAAATCAAGGAGACAACGCTGGGTGCTTTTGAACATCAGAATTATCCGTTTGAGGAACTGGTGGATAAGGTAAACGTGACTCGTGATTTAAGCCGTAATCCGCTGTTTGATACGATGTTTGCTTTGCAGAATACAGAAAATGTGGAAATCCAGCTTCCGGGACTGCATTTGTCGACGTATGCCAGCGAAGAAATTGTGTCCAAATTCGATCTCAGCTTGGACGTTACGGAGATTGAGGACGGCTTGGAATATCTGTTTGAATACGCCACGGCTCTATATAAAACCGAAACGGTGGAGAAGTTGGCTGCCCACTACTTGCAGTTGCTTGAATCCATTCTCTGCAACCCGTCAGCGACGATTTCCGAGTTGGATATTTTGACGGCGGCGGAAAAAGAAGAACTTGTACGCGCGTTTAACCCGGCGCAGCCGGAAGTGGCTCCTGTGGCAGCGTTCCATCGACTGTTCGAGGAACAGGTGGAACACACGCCGGAAGCGGTAGCCGTCGTCTACGAGAACGATCGGCTTACATATGCGGAGCTGAACGAGCGGGCGAATCGCTTGGCGACTACGCTGCGTGGAAGCGGCATTGGTCGGGAGACAATCGTTGGCATTCTCGCCGAGCGTTCGGTGGACCTGCTGGTGGCTGTGATGGCCGTCTGGAAAGCGGGAGGGGCGTATATACCGCTTGACCCGGATTATCCGGCGGACCGTGTGCGGTTCATGCTGGAAGACAGCGGAGCGAAGGTGCTGCTGGCGCAAACGCCGCTGCGAGAGCGTGCCGAAGCCTGGCTCAGCGAAGAGGAGCTGGCACTGGCGAAGGTGCTGTATCTCGACGATGAAGCGTCGTACAGCGAAGATCGGGCAAATGCCCCGTTGGGCACTGGTACGGTTTCCGGTATAGCCCCCGGCAAGCTAACGGGGGCTGTGAACGGTGTTGGCGAGAGTCATCCAAATGATGTTGATGTTGTCGGTATGGACAGGGACAGCTTCCATGAAGCCCGTCCGGAGGATCTGGCGTACGTCATCTATACATCGGGAACGACGGGCAAGCCAAAAGGCGTGATGATCGAGCACCGAAGCTTGGTGAACACGGCGGCGGGTTACCAACGGGAATACCAGTTGGATCAGTTCCCGGTGCGGCTACTGCAACTCGCAAGCTTCTCGTTTGACGTGTTCGTGGGTGACATTGCGCGGACACTGTACAACGGCGGTACCATGGTCATTGTACCGAAGGACGACCGGATCGATCCGTCTCGTCTGCATTACTGGATAGAGCGGGAGCAAGTGTCAATCTTTGAATCAACACCAGCACTGATCGTGCCGTTTATGGAGTACGTGCATGAGCAGGGGTTGGAGTTGAGCGGTATGGAGCTGTTGATCACTAGCTCGGACAGCTGCAGTGTGGCAGATTACCGTACCTTGCAGGAACGGTTCGGCCCGTCATTCCGCATTATTAACGCTTACGGCGTAACGGAAGCGGCAATCGACTCCAGTTTCTATGACGAGGAGTTGGAGAAACTGCCGCAGACAGGCCATGTGCCGATTGGCAAAGCGTGGTTAAATGCGAAGTTCTACATCGTGGACGCACATCTTAACCCGGTGCCGGTCGGGGTGCTGGGCGAATTGGTTATCGGCGGAGTCGGTGTGGCGCGCGGATACTTGAACCGTCCAGAGCTGACGGAAGAGAAGTTTGTATACAGTCCCTTCAACGCGGGTGAGCGGTTGTATCGCACGGGAGATTTGGCGCGGTGGATGGAGGACGGCAACGTGGACTTCAGCGGGCGGATCGACAATCAGGCGAAAATCCGGGGGTACCGGATAGAGACGGGTGAGATCGAGTCACAGCTGTTGCGGGTGGTAGGTATACGCGAAGCGGTGGTGCTGGTTCGAAGTGATGAGAATGGGCAAAAGGCGCTGTGCGCCTACTACACAACGGATATCGAACTGACGGCGGCCGACCTGAAACGAGCAATCTCCAGCGAGCTGCCGGGTTACATGATCCCGTCGTACTTCGTGGAGCTGGAGCATTTACCTCTGACACCAAACGGGAAAATCGACCGGAAAGCTCTGCCAGCACCGGAAGAGGGAGTAAGTGCAGGGCGCGAATACGTGGCGCCGCGCACCGATCTGGAGGCGAAACTGGTCTCTATCTGGCAGGACGTGCTCGGGTCAGTTACGATTGGTGTGACGGACAACTTCTTCGACCTCGGTGGTCACTCGCTGCGGGCGACAACGCTGGTCAGCAAGGTGCACAAAGAGCTGCACGTGGACCTGCCGCTGCGCGATGTATTCCGGTACTCGACTATTGAAGCGATGGCTGAAGTGATTAGCCGATTGGAGCAGCAGGAATTCCTCTCCATTCCGGTTCTGGATAAAAGGGAGTATTATCCGCTTTCCTCCGTGCAAAAACGGCTGTACATCCAGCAGCAGATGGAAGGCGCCGAGCTTAGCTACAATATGTCCGGCATGACGGTTCTCGTCGGGCGCTTGGAGCGGAATCAATTCGAGGCGGCGCTCCAAGGATTAATCGCTCGTCATGAAGTTTTGCGAACTGGCTTCGAAATGGTTGACGGCGAACCGGTACAACGGGTTTATTCGGACTTGGAGTTTGCCATCGAGTATACAAAAGCGACGGAAAGTGAAACGAAAAGCATTGCGGATGCCTTTGTACGTGTCTTTGATTTGGAGCGGCCGCCGCTGCTGCGTGTGGGCTTAGTTGAATGGGAAGCGGAACGTCATCTGCTTATGCTGGACATCCATCATATCGTCACGGATGGCATGTCGATGGGTATCTTCATCGAAGAACTGCTGCGCCTGTATAACGGTGAAACGCTGAAACCGCTTCGGATTCAATACAAGGAATTCGCCGCTTGGCAGCAGTCCGAACCTGTAAAAGAACGGCTGAAACACCAGGAAGCCTACTGGCTGGACATGCTGGAAGGTGAACTGCCAACGCTTGAGTTGCCTACGGACTTTGTCAGACCTGCCACTCGCAGCTTTGAGGGAGATGTGCTGCCTTTCAGTATCGACAAGCAGATGACCGACAGCTTGCAACGCATTGCCGATGAGAATGGTGCTACCCTATATATGGTGTTATCGGCGGCCTATTCAATCCTGCTCAGCAAGTACTCGGGACAAGAAGACTTCATTGTAGGCACACCGGTTTCGGGCCGCACACATGCCGACCTGGAGCCGCTCATCGGAATGTTTGTCAACACGTTGGCGATTCGTCATTATCCATCCGGGGAGAAGACGTTCCTCGCTTACTTGAACGAAGTCAAAGAAACGATGCTGGGGGCCTACGACCACCAGGATTATCCGTTTGAAGAACTTGTGAAAAAGCTGCAGGTGCCGCGCGATCAAAGTCGCAATCCTGTATTCGATGTCATGTTTACACTGGAAACGAAGGAAGATAACGTTCAAAGCTTCGGGGAAATCCAGATCGAATCTTATCCGGAAACGCATGCGGTTTCCCAATTTGACCTTACCTTGGTCATTTCGCTCTTGGATGAGGGAATGAACGGGCAGTTTGAATATGCGACGAAGTTGTTTACGCGCAATCTGATCGACAATTTCGCTCAAGACCTGCTCGTGATCATCAACCAAATTGCCGAACAGCCTTCGGTAATGTTAAAGGATATTTCCCTGAATGGCCAAACTGAACAGGAGCAAGATGAGCTAGAGGTTATTGATATTATTTTCTAATCCCTTACCCGGCTTGGGTGAAAATGGATCATTTAAGCACGTTATATGCGACATTCGGTATATTGAGGAAGTCGTAATTTTCTTTTTGTGGTAATCTGTGGTGGTTTCACGACTTTTTATCACCTGACAAAAGTATTTAAGTTATGTAACAAAGGGTCCTGATGACAGTTGTCATCAGGACCCTTTGTTTATGAACGTATAATTAATGTTCCTATGTCCAAATCAGTATGAGGCTATTATAATGAAAGCCTTTAACTGATATAGGATGAGTACTCTGGTATTATGGAATGCACAGTAATTTTTATCTATTTTTCAGACTTAGTATTTACTTATAGTTGTTATATTCACTTAACTATTTAATACAAGAGATATTACTTCATTGAGAGTAGCTGTTGATTATGCCCAAGTTGTAATCGTTTCAACCGGGAGACGATAGGAAGGATAGCCTTCTTTGGCTGCTTTCCCTATGGAGATCAACATGACGGGCTGGAACCGTTCTTTATCCAGGCCGAACGCTTCGGCGATCTGACCTTTGTCATAACCGGCCATAGGGTTGGTATCATAACCATGAGCACGGGCAACGAGCATGAGTTGCATGGATATGAGGCCTGAGTCAATGAGGTTCATATCACGCAATTCGGATGCGTTTATGTTCGCATAATAAGGTTTTACCTGCTGCATCTGCATATCCATGATGTCTTGGGGCATGTACCCAAGTTCCACTGATTTGCTGAAAATCTCTTCCATGTATTCAACGTTGTTGGCATCGTAAAACACGGCAATGACAGCGGAAGACGTTAGTGCCTGTGTCTGGTTAAAAGAGGCCAGTGGTGCAAGCTTCTCTTTGCCTTCAGCACTGTCGATAACAAGAAAACGCCAAGGTTGCATGTTAATGGCCGAAGGGGCACGTGAAGCTTTCGCCAGTATTTCGGTCATCTCCTCGCGGCTGATCTTCACTTCAGGGTCGTAGGCTTTAACGGAATGGCGCTCCAAGACGATGGTATCAAAATCATTTGTTTTGTTAAATTGACCGGTAATTGTGTTCATATTGAAATCTCTCCTCATATCTATATTGGTGAGAGTAGGGTATAAATTATATCTCCATCTGTCTCACTATGAGGATTGTAAACTATGAAGTATACTTTATAGCAAGAAGAAGAAACGGGGGAAATCCATATGAAGATTAGTGAAGTAGCGAACCATGTAAACCTTCCGATATCCACGATTCGTTACTACGAGAAAATAGGTATTATCCCGGATGAACATATGCTGAGAGATCATAATAACTATCGAATATATGCGCAGAGCATTATTCAGCATCTGGAAGTGGTCAAACAATGTTTAGCTGTTGGTTTTACGATCCATGAGATCCAATCTATGATCTCTAAACATGGGTTTTCAAGTAATGATCAAGCAATCATTATCCAAGCGAAAATATCAGAAATTGAAGAAACACAAAATAAATTAGAGAATTCCAAACAAAATCTGTACGAAATTCTTAAATCGGATATCACGTGTGAGGATGGTTTTGGTAAGTATTAAGCCGGAAGTCCCTCTATAGGTTTTCATTCAGTACGTTCTTACATCATATCGATTCAATCGAGTACATATCGTCCTGTATACGCAGACTACCTGGCTGCCCAGTTTCAACTTTTACCTCCGTGGCAAATACACCAGGCATACGCCCGTCTGGGAACCAGGGCATTTGTTTATCAAAGACAATAAACAAGCCTTCTGCATCACCCGTGGGGGAGAATTGTTTTCCGTCTCCGGCAAATGGTTCAAGTTGATAATGCCTATTCAATGTGCTCATCGTCTCAGGAACGTCATCGACAGGCAGACCGATTTCACTAATACATAACAGATGCTTCGCTTCGAAAGCTTCATCAACTGCGTTATCGAGTGAATGGTGAGCGATAAATTCCATCAAGTTGCCGCTTGGATCATAGAAATAGAAGGCTGTTGCATCCCAGTAAGGGAAATAAAATTCATCCTGTCCATCTTTCGAAAGCAATGGAATGTTACGGTCTTGAGCCCACCTTTTTGCATCAGCAAGTTTATTTGTTGGAATCGTAAATGCTACATGATAGTAGGGCTTCTCTTGTTCCGGCGCCTTCTTGAAAGATAGGACCGAGTTCCCCGCACGGAATGAAACGCATGTTGTATTATCCTCCACAAGATCCAGTTCCAGCAGTGTACCGTAAAACTCTTTTATGGCCTCGACCTGATGTGTCAACAAACCAACTTCTCTTATTATCATTTCAATATCCTCCTTTTAATCTCACCTTTGATTGAAATACTCGATTGTTTTCTCAATAAATGCCTTGGCCGATTGCGTCAGGTAACGGTCGGACCGATGGATGATCTCAAAGTGCCGGTAGGGCGGATCGTCTGTAATTCGGATGCAACGTAGCGTGGGCTCATTCATGGCTTTGATCAGAGGATAAGGCAGCAGTGTTCCTCCGACGTTGGCTTTGACCAAGCTAATGATGGAGGTTGCAGAACTGGTCTCCATGATGGTATTTAGGGTGAATCCATATTTACGGCAATAGCCATCGACCAATTCTCTGCCCGTAAATCCTTCGGGAAACATCACCGTTTGGATATCACGCAGCTCCTGAATTTCAATTGTGCTTCGTTCAGCCCAATCATGATTCTCGGAAACGACGAGTACATATTCTTCACTGCACAAAGGAATGCGTACAAGCCGTCTATCAGGGGCAGACGTGATCTCGATGCCGATGTCGACTGCATTTTCCAACACTTGATTTACGACATAGATCGAAGAGATAACTTTCAATTGCACTTTGGGGAATCGGGCATGAAAATCTACGAGCAGCGGAGTGATACGGTAATCCAAATCGGATGGAAGAACACCAATCACCAATCGTCCCCGCTGATCATTCCGAAATTCAGCCAACGCATCTTGGGTATTCTGTAAATGCCGGATCATCTGTACACAGTGCTCCAGAAACAGAGTGCCTGCCTGGGTCATCACAATCTTTTTGCCGACACGGTCAAACAAAGGAACACCAAGTTCATCCTCCAATCCACGTATCTGTTGACTCAACGTAGGTTGAGATATGCCAAGTTTCTCCGCTGCCCGTGTAAAATGAAGCTCCTCACACACTGTAATAAAATTTTCCATCTGACGAATCTCCATGAATTCACCTCTAATCATTGGTTTTAGTAATCATTTTAATAGAAACAATAGTATTGTTCAATCATTATAATGATCCTATACTTAATTCGTGCACCACCCGAAGATCTTGTCATTAACAAATGGGATCTTTGGTGAAGGCAACGATACTACTACCATGAGGTGATCCATAATGAAACTTTTTTATATTGTATTGGCGCTTATTCTGGCTTCACTGAACTTAAGACCGCCGATTACTTCCATTTCTCCTCTGATGAGTACCATACAGAATGATCTGGGTTTGAGTGGCATGACCGCCAGTCTGTTAACTACACTACCGGTATTATGTATGGGCATATTCGCTCCATTCTCTGTAAGACTAAGTAGAAGGTGGGGGAATGAAGGAGCCATTGTGCTGGCTTTAATCCTTATCGGGATAGGTACGGGATTACGATTGTTCGTAGGTGCAACTCCGTTGATGATGTTCACTTCTTTTCTATCAGGTGTAGGGATTGCATTGGCAGGGCCGCTGTTGTCAAGCTTCATTAAGCAGTATTTCCCTAACCGAGTGGCAGCCATGGTCGGCATCTACTCTACAGCAATGGTGATGGGGGCCAGCATTAGTGTGGGATTATCGGTTCCGCTTCAGCAGATGTTGGGTGGATCTTGGAGAGGTTCTTTGGCTACATGGGCATTACTCGCAGCCATTGCATTGCCGATCTGGTTAAAATTAGCTTGGTCTGCGCGTACAAAGAGACAATCCGGACAAACTTCGGCTCTCATTCATGCACCACTTCCGGTGAAGAACAGGCGTGCATGGGTGCTGACACTGTTCTTTGGACTGATGGCCGCGATCTTCTATTCATTAACCGCGTGGCTTGCGCCAGCCATTCAAAGCCATGGATATAGCCAAGAGACTGCTGGCAACATCCAAACGTTATTTACATTGATATCACTGCCCTCAACGTTATTCATTCCCATGCTTGTACACCGATACCAAAGGCGTGTCTTCTGGCTTGTTGGTTGTGCGATGTTGGAGTTAATAGGTGTCCTGATGCTGAATCTCTCTGTCAGTCCGTGGCTCGCGGCGATCCCGCTCGGTATTGGTGCAGGTGGACTGTTCCCGATTGCACTCATGTTGCCGATTGATGAGACAAACAATGCTCAGGAAGCTAGCAGCTGGTCCGCTATGACTCAATCTGGTGGTTACATTCTTGGAGCACTTGGGCCGCTGGCGATTGGTTGGCTCCGAGATCTAACAGGCAGCTTCGTGCAAGCATTTTATGGTTTGGCTATCATCATCGTGTTGCAGATTATCGTTCAATTGGCTATTGGCAATAAAAAAAGTTTGAAAGTTAGCCAGGAGCAGAGCTAAAAGGCATGTAAAGTAAAATGGATATAGAGATATGATCTTTATACATGATCTAACAAGTCCAGATAGTACTGCCTTAATGCTTTCTGTAAGATGATGGGCTCCATAATCTTAATCGATTTACCATAGCCTGCAAGATATCTCACTATGAAATCAAGCTCGTGAGGTTCATACGAACCGACAAGATACATGTGTCCCATCTTCTCGATGATCTGCATAGATGGGAAATGTTCTTGCTGGAATAGCTCCATCCCGGCTTCGTCAATCAGGCATTTGAATGGAATTGTTTGTTCCGATGGTTTCAATAGGGATTGGGCATCCTGTGAATAGCGTTCCTTTACATGAGTTAAAGGTTCAATCTCCGTTGTTTCGGCTGAAATGATGCGGTCGCAGCGGAATACACGATAAGCTTGTTTATGCAGATCATAGGCCTGACAATACCAATAGCCTTTCCTGGCATAGAGCGCGATGGGTTGAATGGTGCGGATATTGGTGTTTGCAGAAGATAACCTTTGATCAGAGGATCTACGCTGACTAACGTACGTAATCTGAATCACTATATTCTGCACAGCAGCCATCAACAGAAACTCCAAATGTGCACTATCGCGGATCTGCTCGGTATGTTGGAAGTAAACCCGGTGTTGGATGTTCTCAATATCCTGTCGCTGCTTGTCGGATAACGCGCTCATAAATTTCTCATGAATGGTACGGAAAGAGACTTGAAAGGGTAAGCTGGAGAAGCTGCGGAGAGCCTGCATCGCAAAATAAAGGGCATGAAGCTCACCCGTATTAAACGAAATGGGAGGCAGTTGCATCTGTTGCAACAGTCGATATCCGCCGTAGCGTCCATATTCGACATAGATGGGCGCACCTAACTCTTCCAATGAAGCGATATCTCTTAACGCAGTTCGTTTGGAGATCTGGAACTCCTGCATGAGATCTTGCAGGGTGAACTGTTGTTTTTGATTAATGAAGCGCAGCATCTGGTTCATACGTTCTGATTTTTTCATATCAAACCTCTTAATGGTGCCATGGATTGGCACCTTTCGTTGTTATAGTGATAAGTGTAATCCAATAGGAACAAGGAGGCAATATAATGAATTTTGAAGTGATACCATTTTTGTCGATGAACGGGGATGCGGCGGCAGCCATTGCTTTTTATGAGGAGTTTCTGGGCGCCAAGGTGATATTCAAGAAAAGTTATAAAGAGATGAAGGAGATGAACCCGGGCTTCGAGTACCCTGCCGGTCAAGATGAGTATATTACACATTCGGTGCTGGAGATTGGGGTTAACAAAGTCATGATTGCAGAAGAAGCAATGGACACGGAGAGAGCATGGCAGCTGGGGAACAGCACGTCACTATGTATTCAATCCAAGGACAAAGATACAATCGATCAACTGTATCATTCTCTGATGCAACATGAGGGTGTGAAGGTACTGGTGCCGTATGAACAAAATGAATTCAGCCTAGGATACGGTATTGTACGGGACCCATTTGGCATTGCGATTCAGCTGTGTGTCACTGTGCACGATTTTTAAAATGAGTTCAGGCCCCCGATTAAGCACTCGGTATGTAAACCTGTAACTAACTTAAAAACATCAAAAAAAGAAGAGCCATGGATATCATGCGCTCTTCTTTTTTCGGTTTCTCTGTTTTTCTTGTATAAAGGGGCTAAACAGTTACTACAAAACAGAAATTATGTTACAAATACGTTACAAGTGCAGAAGTGTATCCTTTTTTGCCTTATGTTACGATACGTACAAGTAGATACCGAGATATTTTACGGATAATATAAGTTATAACGTCTCTTTTCTGGACGATGAATATGCTCCAAAAGTATGATGATGGAAGCCTTTTATCCAGGATATTGCAGAAGCATTGAAACGCAGAAACAACTATATATTTTGACTGAACAAGGTTGCAATAAAGTGCAGGGATACTACTACAGCAAGCCATTGCCAGCGGATGAGGTGGAGCAGATTTTCTTTAGAAAAAATAAACGACAACAGGTGATCCAAAATGCTGCAAATCGGGTATCAATAGTAGAGTCATCTAGAACCTGATGGATACATATGTTGTTATGATCGTTTTTTGCTAGTTAAAGGCTGTCTATTATGGAATGAACTGTGGGGGTTATCAAGTGTCTGTATTAGATATGGAAAAGAAAGATGTTGTCACCGATGCAATGGTCATCAAGGCGATGGAGAAAAGTCTTGCTATCATTCGATTCGATCTGGATCGCCGGGTAACCTACGTGAATGAAGTCTTTGCCCAGACGATGGGATATACGGTAGATGAGATGTACGGCATGAAGCATCAGCAACTATGCTTCGGTCAATTTGCAAATACCCCGGACTATGATGCTTTTTGGAATAGCATATTTAATGGTGTCAGCTTCCAGGACAAGGTTGAACGCAAGGATGCAGAGGGAAATTCCGTATGGCTTGAGGCGACATATATGCCGGTGTACGATGAGACAAATCAGAAGATATTGGGTGTCTCCAAAATCGCCACCAACATTACCAACCGTCAGAACAACATTTCGGTCGTAGTGAATGAGCTAAAAGCGATGTCTCATGAACTAAATGGGCAGGCAGATGTAGGCATTGAACGGAGCCAGGAATTAATGTCCAGTATCTCCTATATCTCAGAGGTGTCCGCTACTAACCGTGCAACGCTGACTCATTTGCAGGAACAGGCCGGATCGATTCAGGGCGTGGTACGAACGATACGCGAGATTTCGTCTCAGACGCAATTGCTCGCGTTGAATGCTGCCATTGAGGCTGCACATGCAGGAGAATTTGGACGAGGATTCGATATCGTGGCTAAAGAAGTTAAGAAACTATCCGCAATGGTGGAGAGTTCGATTAACGAGATTCGTGATAGCGTTACCGGAATAACAAAGGAGATAGGTAATATCACAGGCGGTACCAAAAAAGTAGAAGAATATGTCGAGCAGAGCCAGAAGCAGATTGAGATCGCTCTGAATGATTTTACAGCAATTGCTGCATCGGCTCACTTGTTGGATGCCAAAGCGGAGCATGTGACCAGAATCGTATAAGAATATATAGTAATAGCGGTTCCTTACACAGGAACCGTTTTTTTTGTCGTTCAGTACACAAAAAAACGGGAATTATTGTGATCAAACGGGGACACAATACTTGGGAATACCTGCAGCTTCATCATGCAGAGAAATGTTGGGGTGGGAACATGTGGTCAACAATTGTATCCTACGTGCCGGATTGGACCATATGGATTCAGGCATTCTTGGTCCTTATCATACCGATCGGCATTACAGTAACCATGCGGTGGATCAATGCCGCCATTAAGCGTGGAACCTTCTCTCGTTCCGAGAAACCCTCCATATCCTCGAAAGATATTTCTCCTGCTACCGCGGGTCAGGGTCAGGGAACCGAAACAGGCCAATATGCCAATATTAAATTAACCGGCAAGTACAATACGGATCTGACCAGTGTAAGAGAAAGCTTTGGTCAAAATGCTGATGTTCACATTCGGGAATTTACCATTAGAGGTACCAATACAAGGGCAGCTGTCATATATACCGAAGGCCTGGTAGATCAAGACTTAATCGATGATCACCTGATTACACCGTTAATGTTGGAAGGCGTTCCAGAGCTTAAGCGGGAGGGGTTCCTGCATCCGGATAATGCGCATTTACTGTCGGCCTACCTGCAAGAGCAATTACTACCTGTCAGTCTGGTTGAGGAGACCAAGTCCCTCCAAGAGGTCGCAGTTGGCGTGCTTTTTGGCAAAAATGCACTGTTGGTCGATGGATTGCCGGGGGCTCTGTTAATTGGAGCTCATAAGATCAAAACACGTGGTGTGAATGAACCGGTGTCAGAGGGGTTGCTCCGTGGCCCCCGAATTGGTTTTACTGAACAGTTAAGTGATAACACAGGTATTTTACGTCGGTATGGTAGTGATCAGAGCCTCTTTATTCAGAAGTATGAAGTAGGTTCACGGATCAAGAAAGATTTGGCTGTTGCCTATATTCAGGATATTGCTGATCCTAATCTCGTGGCGGAAGTCCAAAAGCGAATTGAAGAGATGGATATGGATTCCATGTTGGAATCTGGGTATGTTGAACAGCTCATCGAAGACAATACGCTCAGTCCGTTTCAACAAGTGTTGAATACAGAAAGACCAGACCGGGTGATGGGTGCTTTACTGGAAGGGCGAGTGGCTATTTTATTGGATGGGACGCCATTTGTCTTAATTGTGCCAGTGTCGTTTAGCATGTTGCTCCAATCTCCCGAGGATTATTATGAACGATGGATTCCTGGAACATTCCTGCGAATGCTGCGCTTTATGTCCGCCATGCTGGCCTTGCTCGCTCCTGCGCTCTATATCTCTTTTATCTCGTTCCATCCGGGACTTATCCCAACCAAGCTGGTATTGACGATCATTGAAACGCGGACGGGAGTGCCGTTTCCTTCAATCATCGAAGTACTGATCATGGAACTTTCGATCGAGATATTGAGGGAGGCTGGCATTCGTTTACCTAAGCCGATTGCACCCTCGCTAGGTATCGTTGGAGGTCTGATTATCGGCCAGGCAGCCGTACAGGCAGGAATTATAAGCCAATTCCTGGTCATCGTTGTTGCGGTTACCGCCATATCCTCCTTTACGATCCCTGTCTATAGTGCCGGCATCACACTGCGAATTCTGCGATTTGCTGCCATGTTTAGCGCAGCTGTACTCGGATTGTTTGGCGTGGTTATGTTCTTTCTCCTTATATGTACCCATCTTGCGAGACTCTCGAGCTTTGGCCTACCTTATGTTGCACCGGCCGTTCCTTATCACTTTGGGGAATGGAAGGATTTCTTTATCCGTGCTCCGCTAAATATGATGAGGAAGCGTCCCGAGATGTCTAATCCAATAGATAAAGACCGCAAAAAATAAATCAAGCAAATCACGAGGTATGAGGTGGGATGAAGTGAACGGTTCTGAAGGAAATATTAGCACAAGGCAGGCCGTCGTAGTTATTGTTAATTACATGCTTGGCGCTGGGATCCTGACCCTCCCCCGAACGACGAGTAAAGCTGTCGGAACACCGGATGTCTGGATCTCCATCATTCTGTCGGGACTGATTATCACGGGTGTCGGAATTATTCTGGTTACCCTGTGTCGCAGATTTCCGGAGAAAACAGTGTTCCAGTTCACCCGTGAGATTACGGGGAGCTGGATTGCTTACATATTGGGATTCGCCATGATTATGTACTTTATGGTGATTGCCGCATTCGAAATCAGGGTCATGGCTGAAGTGACAGGCATGTATTTGCTAGAGCGTACTCCGACATGGGCCATTGTGATGGTGTTTATGTGGATTGGCATATATTTGATCTCCGGCGGACTTGCTGTTATTGTGCGTGTATTTGAGATTATTTTGCCGATTACACTGATTATATTTGTGATTGAAATTTTGCTTAGTAATCAGTTATTTGAGATCGGCAATCTGAGACCCGTACTCGGAGAGGGTATCATGCCAGTCCTCAAAGGTTTGAAACCTTCGTTGCTGGCTTACACGGGGTACGAAGTCATGTTTGTCATGACTGCTTATATGAAAAATCCCAAAAAGAGCAATGTAGCCATGAGCTGGGGCATCATCATATCGACTATGATTTATCTGATTACTGTTGTGATGGTTGTAGGCAGTCTGTCACTCGACGGCATCAAAACACGTACTTGGCCCACGCTCGATCTGGTTAGAAGCTTCGAGATTCAAGGTTTGATCTTTGAACGGTTCGAATCCCTGCTACTGGTCATCTGGATTATGCAGATCTTCTCGAGTTTCACGATCACACACTATTGCGCTTCGGTGGGCATTCGGGATTTATTTCGTACGAAGAAGATCAAGGTCATTATGTACGCCTTTCTGCCAGTAATATATCTAACAGCATTAATGCCGAAAACCGTGGATGAAACTTTTGCACTGGGTGATATGTTGGGCAATCTATCCGTGCTTCTTTTTGCCATTTTACCTCTGTTGCTGCTGTTAATAAGTCTGATTCGCAAAAAGGGAGGCAAGCAAGCATGATTCGTATTTTTATGCTTTTACGTGTAGCCTTTGCTTTGTCCGTTCTTCTGGTAATATCCGGATGCTGGAGCAGTAGGGAGATCGAGGAACTAAGTGTCTATGTTGGTCTCGGGATCGATATCGCGAAAGAAACAGAATTTGAGAAGGACATCGCTGCCCAGGGAGGAAAGTATCCAAAGAATAATTATATAACGGCTACCGTGCAGATTGCTCCCGGGACGGGCGGTTCGAACAGTAAACAGGGCGGACAATCCGGTTCACCTGCTTCGGGAAAGACTTCCTATTCCAATGAACAGCTTACTGGAGATTCGTTGCTGCAAATCTTTCGTCAGTTTGCACTAAGGCGAGACCGTCCACTTATCGGACATCATCTAAAGGTCATCGTTGTCTCCAAGGATATTGCCAAAAAGTATGGTCTGGACCAGCTGCTGGATTTTGTACTTCGGGATAACGATATTCGTCCAAATTGTCTGGTGCTGATAAGTCATCATCGCGCCGTGGATGTCCTGACTTCGGATGATCCCTCTCGGATTCCAGCATTTTATCTAACAGGAATTACCGGTAATTCATACTTGTCCAACAAAATCCTTGACCCTGTTTTGCTCTCCAAATTAGATGCCCAAATGCAATCTGGTTCCAGTTTCTTGCTCCAGAATGTACTGTACTCCAATGGAGAGGGCAAGTTCTCAGGTGGCAGCATATTCGATGGGAAAACAACCAAGTTTATTGGAGAACTAAGTCAAACGGATCTGGAAGGTTTATCGTGGCTCAGGCCTAAGGAAAGAGGAGGCGTCTTGAAGACTTACAACAAAGAGGGATTCACTGTTGTATATGAAATGAAAAAGAAGAAAACAAAAGTAATTCCCAAGGTTGTTGGCAATGATATTTCATTCCATGTAAAGACCGAATCCGAAGGCTGGTTAATGGAGGATTGGCGTGCTCCCGAAAGAGAGGAAAAAGGGGCTTATCGCGGGGAACTGGAAAAAGAATTTGCTGAACTGGCGGAACAACAGATTCGTCAGGTGTTATACAAGCTGCAGCATACCTACAAAGTGGATGTTGCGGATTTTCGGGATAGCTTACGTATTAAAGAGCCCAAAACATGGAAGAAAGTCAAAGATGATTGGGATAACATTTTTAGTACCGTGCCAATTACGTACGATGTGAAGATTAGCATTACCAATCCGGGATCATCCACCGAATAGCGATGTGTTTCATTTATGATTTAAATGTTGACACATTCATGATAGATCGCTATATTTATAAAAAATCATTTTCTTATCCAGAGAGGTGGAGGGACTGGCCCTTAGAAACCTCAGCAACAGATCTGAAGGATACTGTGCTAATTCCAGCGGGTGAAAGCCTGATAGATAGGAGCGTTTGTTTTTATTTGTCAGTAACGGCGCACTCTTTAGGCAGAGTGGGTCTTTTTTGTTTTTTCTGGATGAAGAAGTAGGGGAGCAGCAGGTATGGAGAACAACAACGACAAAGGGCATTTTCAGCGGAAAATGCAGGCACGGCATGTGGTCATGCTCTCTCTCGGAGGAGTTATTGGAACGGGATTATTCCTCAGCTCAGGTTACACCATTCAGCAAGCGGGACCACTGGGTACCATTCTGTCCTATCTGATCGGAGCCATCGTTGTATATCTGGTGATGCTCTGTCTTGGTGAACTGTCTGTTCATATGCCAGAGACGGGAGCATTTCATAGTTATGCAGCCAAATATATCGGACCAGCAACAGGCTACACGGTGGCTTGGTTATACTGGTTAACCTGGACTGTTGCGCTTGGCTCCGAATTCACAGCCGCCGGATTGCTGATGCAGCGCTGGTTCCCATCGGTGAACGTATGGATATGGAGCGCGCTCTTTGCCCTGATGATCTTTCTGTTTAACGCTTTAACGGTGAAATTATTTGCGGAATCCGAGTTCTGGTTCTCATCTGTAAAAGTAGTGACTATCGTAATCTTCATTATTATCGGTGGCGCAGCCATGTTTGGGTTCATTCCGATGGCGGATGCTGAACCAGCGCCGTTTCTATCGAACATTACCGCATCCGGGTGGTTCCCTCATGGGGCTACAGCGATATTGATGACCATGCTTGCTGTAAACTTTGCCTTCTCAGGCACCGAATTAATCGGCATTGCTGCCGGTGAGACGGAGAACCCGGAAAAGACGATACCGAAGGCTATTCATACAACGCTGTGGCGTTTAGTTATTTTCTTCATCGGAACGATCATTATCTTGTCGGCCTTACTGCCCATGTCGGATGCCAGTGTACTGGAAAGTCCGTTTGTAGCGGTAATGGAACGGGTGGGTGTACCCTATGCAGCAGACATTATGAACTTTGTTATTCTGACGGCGATTCTCTCTGCTGCCAATTCGGGCTTGTATGCATCTTCACGGATGCTCTGGTCTTTGGCTGACAAAAGAACGATCTCTCCGTGGTTTGCCAAATTGACCAAAAGTGGGGTACCACTGAATGCACTTCTGATCAGCATGGTAGGTGGTGCGCTGGCCTTGCTGTCCAGCATCATTGCGCCAGGTACCGTATATATAACACTGGTTTCCATTTCAGGTCTGGCTGTTGTTGCAGTATGGATGAGCATCAGTGCCTCCCAATACATGTTCCGCAGACAATATATCCGTGAAGGCCATGCGGTCAAAGATCTGGTGTACCGCACACCACTCTATCCGGTGGTACCGATTGTTTCATTTATATTATGCCTGGCTTCATGCATAGGTATTGCCTTTGACCCGACACAGCGAATTGCGCTGTATTGTGGGGTTCCGTTTATCGCATTATGTTACGCTGCTTATTATCTGACAGAACGTGTGAATAAGAAAAGAGGACAAGTACATGACGCAAGCACAACAGACTAACCCGATAGAACAGATCCTGCGTGAACATCCAGTCATGATTCTGGATGGAGCGTTGGCAACGGAACTTGAACAGCATGGATGTAATCTGGATGATCCGCTCTGGTCGGCTCGTGTGTTGCTTGAGAATCCGGATGTTATCGTTCAGGTCCATGCGGATTATTTCCGCGCAGGAGCCGACTGTGCAATTACATCCAGTTATCAGGCGACGGTGGATGGCTTCAGCAAGAGAGGAATCGATGAACAGGCAGCACTGGAGCTGATCCGCAAGACGGTGGAGTTGGCTGCAAAAGCGAGAGATGCCGTATGGGTGGAAGTGCAGAGTGATTTAGTAGGGAGAGAAAGCTCAACAGGTCAGCTTGTAGAAGCTCCTCCGGTACGTGCCGAGACGGTGGAGAATGAGGAGCAAATAACAGATCGTACAGTAGATCATGAAGGAGATTGTGCTCGTCCACGTCCAATTATTGCCGGGTCCGTTGGGCCGTACGGCGCCTATCTGGCGGATGGTTCAGAGTATGTGGGACATTACGGCGTGTCGGATGTGACGTTGGCTGCTTTCCATCGACCACGTATGGCAGCGTTGCTTGAAGCAGGTGCAGATATTCTGGCTTTTGAGACGATTCCTTCCTTGCAGGAAGCACAGGTGCTGGTTGATGTACTGAAGGAGTTTCCTCATGCGTATGCCTGGTTATCTTTTTCTTTAAAAGACGGGACAAGCATCAGCGAGGGCACACCGCTTGAGGTATGTGCACAGAAGTTTGGCTCTGAGCCGCAGATTGCGGCGATTGGCCTGAACTGTGCTCCGATGGAAGTGGTGAGGGAAGCAGTGGGTATTTTGAGCCGTACCAGCGATAAACCTGTTATTGTGTATCCGAACTCAGGAGAAGTATACGATGCGGCAACGAAGACGTGGAGCGGACAGGGTACATGTGGCAGTATGAGTGATGCTTCTGAGCAGTGGGTTGCGGCGGGCGCGCAAATTATTGGTGGTTGTTGCCGCACTACCCCACATCAGATTGGTGAACTTGCGAAGAAGTGGCGGAAATAGTTCTTATCATAATAACAAGCCCTTCCACATCCTATAGAGGTATGGAAGGGCTTGTTTTATTGTGTTAAGGCATCCTTATTACATTATTCGATAACCAGCATACGTGGCGATGCTTCCCGAATGATTCTTGAAGAGAACCATGAGCCAAGACTGGCTGCAATGATGGTTAGACAGGTGAACAGTACCATGCCACCCCAATGCAGGATCAGTGGAAGTTGTACGATACCATAACCGGAAAGGACCATTTCGAGTAGAAGAGGTAGCAGATATACGCCGACGAAAATACCCAGTATGGCTCCCACGGAGGACAGTATGAACATTCCCATGGTGAGCGATAACCTGATTTGGCGGGATGTCATTCCCAGCGATTTGTATATCCCGTACGTTCTGCTTTCTTTACGAATATTGATTCTACAGGTACTGAAAATAATGATGAACGTCACAGTAATAAACAACAATCCAATGAGGCTCATCGGATAGATCAGGATGTTAGCAGCTTCCGCGTAAACGGAATCAAGCAATGTCTTCTGAGTAACTACCGAAGCGAAATCTTTAAATTGCTCATTTAATTCCGAGGCAACCTTATCCGCTTGTGCCATATCGTTCACATTGATGAAGATAACATCAAATTCACTATAACTGGGGTTCACACTTCTCATAGCATCAATGGTGATTCTGCCTGAAACAGACATGTTGGCGATTGCCTGATAGATTCCTGTAATGAGGAATGTACGCTTTTCTCCTTCAATATAGATATCGATAAGATCACCGAGATCTTTATTTGATGTGTTGGCTACACTTACACCAAGGGCAATTTCATTCGCATGTTGTGGGTTAACCCCTTTTAACGTTTCGAATCCAAGTTCTTGATAACTCCCGTCCAGTACATTCAAGTTGATGCTGATGGATTGGCCCTTGACTGTTGCCGAAGACTCCGGGCTAATTACGCCCGTTGTGTTCCCTTGCCAGCCTGCATTGCTAATCCTTGAATCCTCTTCTAACGTTTGTTTTAATTCAGTCTTTGGAACGTTACTTTTGTTCACGACCACTGCTGCGATATTGGCATTGTCATACCCCCATTTAGCTGCGGTCTGTTCAATTCCGGTTATACTGGTCAGCAGAACATAACCCAGAACAAGTACGGAAGAAGCCATGGTGGTTAGCAGGAGTGTTAGAACAGAGCTTTTGGTGTTTTTGAACACATGTCGGAATCCAAGCACGGCGGTCACAGGCAGTCGTGTGAAGCCGATCCAGTGGGCCAATGGCGAATTCATTTTGCCAGCCATCCGGCCGTGATCTATCTCCGACATACCATAACGAATAGCTTGCACGGGCTGTATGCTGCGTGCCTTTTTGGCATATAACACAGTGAACAGAATCACTAGAGCAAATAGTAGTGCGCCGGACAGTATGGCCGCATCCAATCCATGGACTGGAATGTTCTGATTCCCCACTCGAAGAGAGGATACAGAAATATTAATGATCCATTTGGATATCCATATACTGAGTGCAAGTCCTGGGATAATGGCTACGATGGATAACATTGCATATTGAATAACATAGGTGCCTATCGTTTTTCGGGAAGTCAGACCTAGTGATTTGAGGATTCCTATCGTTCTGTAATTGGCCAGGATGGCATCTGCAATCGTAAACCCGATGGTCATCAAAGCGATGGAGAGCATGACAACACCCATGAATATCATGATGAATCCAATAACCTGATTGATGATCAGATAGAAAGAGGCAATCGCCTCGAACTCCATTTTGGATTCCAGAAACGGAATACCTGTCTCACGATTGTATCGTTCCCAATACACCGAATTCATGCTGTAATCGTTAAAATGGATGCCCATCATACGATTCTCGTTGCCAGTAAGTGTAGCGAGATCATGTTGATAATCGGTAGGATTCATCCAGACCCGTGCTGTATTGGAGAAGGGTGCCCCGTATGGTACATCGATCACAATACCCGATACATTCAATTCGAGTGTGCTTGAGCCGGTTTTGAAGCCAATGGTATCACCTACCGAAATATGATAGGTATTTGCCATGGACGTTGGAATCCAGACGGAGCCTTGTTCGGGCACTGTGTCGGGCGTTCCACTTGAGAAAATTAGTTCATCCACACCCCAGGGCGGTGGAGGCGTATTAAACATGTACAGGTAGATGTTAGGGATGTGAGTTTCATTCAAAATGATGCCTGACAATGTACGATACGTTAGCAAAGGGGACACCTGAGCTCCATCCTGAGAAGCCCACCAGTTGTGCACAGCGTCAGGGTCATTGAGCCCTTTTTCAAACGTCAGGATCTGATGAGATCCATGGGTTCGGGTATGCATTTCATAAAACTGATTGCCTGTGTTCGCCAGAATGACAATAGCTGTAGATACAAGAAGTGTCGAGAGTAGCAGGAGCAGCGCAATCAGCGCATTTTGTATTTTGTTCCTGTTCAGATACGACAAGCTAAGTTTAAACATGACAGCCATCGTTATTCCTTCCCCGTAACCAAAGCGAAGATAATCGCTTCACGATCCTGAATTTGATGTTCGTCATAGGTGTCAAACTCAAGGATTCCGCCAATCTTGCCGTCCAAAATGTAGATCAGGCGATCTGCCCGACAGGCGGCCTTGATATCATGCGTCACCATAACAACAGACTGTCCTTTTCGGTTGAGGTCTGTAAGGATATTGAGAACAGCTGTGCCGTGTTCCATATTCAGGCTTCCGGTCGGTTCATCCGCAAAAATGATATCCGGTGAATTGATCAAAGCCCGTGCAATGGCAGCTCGCTGCTGTTGTCCTCCAGATGTCTGGGAGGGGAGGCGGTCACGCTGTCCATCAATATCCATGGCATTCATCAGCTCAGCAGCGCGGGATTGGATGTCCTTCGTTTTGTTTCCAGCGATATATCCCGGTAAAGCAATGTTCTCTTTGATGGAAAGGTCTGGGACCAGATTGATGCTCTGATAGATATAACCAATCCGGCGGGTGCGGAAGTCGGACATTTCCCGTTCACTATAAACGTCAATCCGTTGGTTGCGAAAATAGACCTCACCTGCTGTGATCTGATCTAGTCCGCTTAGCAGATATAGGAGAGTTGATTTGCCAGAGCCAGAGTTACCCATGATGACCGTGAATTCTCCTTCATAGATGTCGAGATCAACATTACGGATGGCATGATATTGTTCACTTCCGCTGTTGTACGTTTTGCACAGATTCTGTGCACGGATAATCACTTTTTTGGACAAGTCGAATCACTCCCGAGTGCAGTATAGGATTCATTCTAGAGGAGGGATGTTGAGGAAGCCTTATCAAATTATGAATAAAGTATTACAGCTGTTGAGTGTAGGCTCAGCAGATCGGCAGATAGAACCGGAAAGTTGTGCCTTGTCCTTCTTTACTAGTAAAGGAAATATGGCCTCCATGTGCTTCAATAATGCTTTGGCAGATGGAAAGGCCCAGCCCTGTACCTTCCTGAACACGTTGTTCTGCATGACTCGCCTGGCCTCTGAAGTAACGCTGAAAAACAAACGGCATGTCCTGTACACGTATTCCCTGACCCGAATCGGCAATCGTCACTTTCAAGTGCCCGGATTCCAGTTCCATATCAATACGGATCGTGTCTCCTGGAGCTGTATGCTTGAGGGCATTGGCGGCAAGATTGGAGATCACCTGTTCAATTCGAGTGGGATCGATAGCGATTAACACATTGGGGATGTAGTTGGGCCCTTTATAGATAAGCCCCTTTGTTAGGACAACATGTTCAATAGGTTTCAACATCGTCTCCAGTATAGGCCCACTGTACATTTCACGGGTTTCCACCGAAATTTGCCCCAATTCCTGAAGTGCATGAACCAGCAGATCCTCCACAAGGCGGGCTGTCTTATCCGTATGGGTCCGCATGACTCCCATATATTCCATCAGCGTCTCCTGATCGTTGCATAGTCCTTCCTCAATAGCTTCTATGTATGCTTTTATTGTGGTAATTGGTGTTTTAATGTCATGAGATATATTGGTGATGAGTTCTTTTTGTGCTTGTTCCTGCTGAATACGCTGCTCGCTCATATGTTTAATCTCCGTGCGCATTAGATCAAACATGGCATATACTTCGAGCAATTCATCGTTCCGGTTGTACTGGATTTTTTCTTCATAATTGCCTTTAAGCATGGATTCCGCATGTTGCTTCAATTGATGGATGGGAGAGAGCAGATGTTTGTCCAGTTTTCGTTTCATCCAAAATAGAAATAAGCTCAGAATCAGGGACAGGAGCATGAGTGCGCTAATCAATATAACCGGAAAAGTCATCGGTTGCTGAACCGTAACCATAGCTTGGGGGATGGAAAAGATGGCATTGCCGATCTGACTTCCCATCGGTCCATCCATCACGGGAAAAGCAATATCAAGCAAATCGTTACCGCCCGCCGCCTGCGTGGCATGATGCAGATCATAATGAAGAGTTGTACGCAGATTAACTTGCGTTCCTTCAGAGGTGGGGTCGGAGGACAGAATGACTTTTCCATCCAAGTTTAGATAGGTAAGCAGAACTCTGGTCTCTCTGGCGGTGGAACGTATGTCTTTACGAATATTTTGTTCATTAAGATACTGATGATTTTGCTCCAAAGCGAGTAAGATCGGATTGACCTTGAGTCGAACCTGATTCAGGGACAGATTGGATTCGCCTGAATTTTGATCTTGTAACAGCATCATCGACAGTGCAAGAATACTTAAAACGATAATCATGAGAAGCCCAAGTGTTGTTAACAACCAGCGTTTGGACCAGCTGTTCAATGACATGTGGGAGCCTCCAATCTCACTTATTCGTAATTGAATTTGTAACCGACACCCCATACAGTCTTCAGAACGGTCGGATGCGAGGCATCTGCCTCAATTTTTTCACGCAGTCTGCGAATGTATACGGTTACGGTATTTTCATCGCCGTAGGTTGCATATCCCCAGATGGCATCGAGCAACTGGGCTTTGGAGAATACCTGATTCTTATGGCTTGCCAGATAATGAAGTAATTCGAATTCCTTGGCAGACAGAGAAACTTCCGATCCGTTTAATGTAACTTTATAGGCTTTTTTATCAATCACCAGGTTTCCAAGATGCAGCAGATCTGTTCTGTCTCCAACGGATGTCATGCTGTCATAACGCCTGAAGTGGGCATTAATCCGTGCTAACAGTTCGCTCAGCGAGAAGGGCTTGGTCATATAGTCGTCTGCTCCAAAGCCAAGACCAAGTACCTTATCGGTATCACTGCCTCTGGCACTTAGAATGAGGATGGGGATATTGTTGCGCCTTCTGATCTCTCGACAGACCTCGATCCCGTCCATGTCCGGAAGCATAATATCCAGAATGATGTAGTCTGGTTGAATAAGATCCATGATCTGAAGCCCGTCTTGTCCAGTGGCTGCCACGGCGGCTTCATATTGATTTTTGGTTAAATAATCTCGCAGAATGCGCGAAATATCTGATTCATCCTCGATGATGAGGACTTTGCGCTGGTGGGTTAGCATATGTATCGCTCCAGTATGATAGATGGGAATTCAATGAGATATATGAATTAGGTAAGGTGACAGTCTTTATAATTGTACAGTCTTGTTCTCTTGGAGTCACATGAAAAAATATTGAAGTGTACTTCATTCTTATATAAAACGTTCTGACTTCCAGTCGTACTGAGAGTTGATCATAGTTCAATGTATTAAAATAACCCATGAACCTCTTTAAGGTCATGGGTTTCTGATACTTAACATCATACATGCTCCAGATCATCGATAGGCTCATGCTGCTTGGATTTGAGATACTCCGCCGGAGACACACCGAAGTGCGCCCGGAATACCCGGTGGAAATAGGAGTAGCTTGCAAAACCGCAGGATTCCGCAATATGCTCCAGTGTCATTTCACTGTATTTCATTCGTTCCAGCGCTGCATTCAGACGGATCTCAATCGCATATTGAATCATGGTCTGATTGTAGTGCTCCTTGAATAAACGGACTGCACGTGACAGACTGAGCCCCGCATAACGAGCCGCTTCCTCAAGCTTGAACGTAACCGTGGCATGCTCCTCAATAAAACGTTTTAACTTCAGCGCAGAGGACACTGCCCGATCAGTCTGAATATTCTCTTTAATTGCCCGGTCAATATACAGACATAATCCGCGCAGTAACGCATCCTTTAGCTCCGCATTCTCCTCAAGAGGTCCGCGACGTTTCTCAAGTAACATATTTCTCCAAAGGCTGATGAGCTTGTCATCAAGTCCAATTCGGCTCACGGTAGATCGATGCTGCCGTTTCCACCAGTTCTCGATCCAGCTGCCCTCGCAGAACAGATAATAATCTCCGCTGGACAAACGTCCTTCCTTATGCGGTTCATCTACAACGAGATGATAGTCGTCACCAGGCTTTAAGAGCAGCAAGTCCCCGCTCGTCATCCTGAATTCCTCATCCTGTACATATACTTTGCATGAGCCTTCGGTCTGCAGACGGAACAGGTAGGTTTGCAGCTCGCCCTTCATATTATGAGTGAACGCCTTATAGTGGTATGAGTAGTCACAGATCAGTACAGATGTCTCTAACGTATCCAAAGATAAAATCCCCCAATATGTACATCCTTTTACATCATAAGTTTAACTTAACATTTACACGAAAACGGAGAGGACAGAAAGAACCTGAAGAAACGAAGTTAAAAGCTTTCTGGAAGAAAGCTGCATCGGAAGCATAAACTCGCCTTTATCTCCGGATTTTATCCTTTTGAAAAGGAAATCAAAAAAATCTGGGGATAACAGCGATCGGAAGGTTGTTCTGTCATCGGAGTGCCAGTGTAAATATCTTCAGTTGAAATTAGCTACATTCAATAGATGCAAAATGATGGAAATAAAATTTGATCAGATAGTTCATGTTCTGACTATATTGTATATGTTCATTCTAGCCTGTTTTGCGGTAGGATGATACCAGATAGAGCAATGAAAGCAAATTTGAGAACAGAGGTGTATCCTACATGAAAAAACTTAATATTGGTTTGCAATTGTTTACACTCCGTGATGAAACTGCAGCAGATTTTCGTGGTACGTTGCGTAAGGTAGCGGCCCTTGGATATGAAGGCGTGGAGTTTGCCGGATATGGTGACATTCCAGCCGAAGAAATGAAAGCGCTACTAGATGAACTTGGATTGAAAGGATTCAGCAGCCATGTTTCACTACATGCGATGCGCGAAGACTTGCAAAAACAACTCGATTACCTGAAAACAATTGGTGCACAATATATCATTTGTCCTTACCTGATGCCAGAAGATCGTCCTGAGAATGCAGAAGGTTGGACCAAGCTGTTCGATGAGTTACAACAATATGGAGCTGAAGCGGCGAAGCAAGGTTTGATCTTCGGTTACCATAACCATGACTTTGAATTCCATGGCCAGGTTGGTGATGCCAATGCCTTTGATGCCATGTTCGCTCAAACATCACCGGAAGCGGTAAAAGTGGAAATGGACGTATGTTGGGTACAATTTGCGGGACAAAATCCGATCGAGTATATTAATAAATATGCGGGTCGCTTACCGCTGCTTCACCTGAAAGATTTCAGCAAAGACGAACAGGGTCAGATGAAAACGCTGGAACTGGGCCAAGGTTCGGTTGACCTGCCGGCTGTTATTGAAGGCGCTACGAATGCAGGCGTGGAATGGTTGATCGTGGAACAAGACGTATGTCAGAACCCTCCGCTTGAGAGCGTATCCAATAGCTACAACTGGCTGAAAGAAAACTACCTGAACCAATTCTAATGGACCATCGAACCATGAAAAATGCTAATCTATTTGTCAAAGGAGACTTATGTACATGAGTAAAATTAAAGTTGCTGTATTCGGCTGTGGAGCCATTGCCGAGCGCAGACATATTCCAGAGTACGCTGCCAATGAGAACGTAGAACTTGTCGCTTTTGCCGATCCGATTGTGGAGCGTGCGGAGAAGATGGCCGAGACTTACGGCGGTAAAGCTTATTCCAGTTACGAAGAATTGCTTGCAAACGAAACAGTTGATGCCGTTAGTGTGTGTACACCGAACTATCTGCATGCGCCAATGGCGATTGCTGCTGCAAATGCAGGCAAGCATGTTTTGGTTGAGAAACCAATGGCAGTATCCACTGAAGAAGGCGAGCAAATGATCGAAGCTGCCAAGAAAAATGGTGTGTATCTGATGGTTGGACACAACCAGCGTCTGATGCCTCCTCATGTCAAAGCAAAAGAAATTCTCGACTCCGGCAAACTCGGTAAAGTCCTGAATTTCCGTACTTCCTTCGGTCACCCGGGTCCGGAAGCATGGAGTGTGGACGGAGCTGAAAGCTGGTTCTTCCGTAAAGAAGAAGCGATTATGGGCGCTATGGGCGACCTCGGCGTGCACAAATCAGACTTCATCCGTTACTTGCTGAATGATGAAGTATCTGAAGTGGCTGGTTTCATCAGCACACTGCACAAGGAAGGCACTAAAGTTGACGATAACGCAACTTGTTTGCTGCGTATGAAGAGCGGAGCGATCGGAACGCTCGTAGCAAGCTGGACACAATACAGAGCTGGAGACAACAGTACAGTGCTGTGGTGCGAGAATGGCGTTATGAAGATCGGAACAGTGGAAGGCGATGAAGTTATCGTTGAACTGACCAATGGTACAGTTGAGACGTACAAAGTTGGTGCCATGGCTACCAATGAGAAACAAGTGCCGAGTGGTGTAATTGACGCATTTGTAGAGTCGATTGTAACCCAAACACCTCCAGCGATTTCCGGAGAAGAGGGATTACGTTCCCTGCAAGTGATCCTGGCAGCATTCGAATCCGAGAAAACAGGTCAGATCATTAAGCTGTAATTCAACTGAATAACAGTGCAATTTCTAACATTCTATATGGCTTAATCTATGACATAAAGGACTTACCTTCAGAGATGTGCTCTGGGGTAAGTCCTTCTGTATTTGTTGATGAATAATTAACTTTCTTTAGATGCCGGCCGGCACTTCACTGCCTAGGTCCAGCCATGTTATTTCAGCAGGAGTCAGCGTGATGCGGGAACCTTCGTCACAGGACAGCAGCTCCGCCTGATTCTGGGCTCCGATCAGGGCACAAGTTGGGAACGTCTGATTCAATACATAAGCGAGTGCAATCTGGATCGGTGTTGTTTTCTTCGAATTCGCCAATTGTTCAGCCCGGCGCAACCGTTCCCAGTTGCCATCACTGTAAAATACACGCACCAGATCTTCGTTATCCCGAACTTCAGGTGTGAATCTTCCAGTGAAGAAACCACGTGCTTGGGAGGACCAGGATAGCAAGGGCAACTTGGATTGCTCATGCCATGCCAGTGTCTCTGCATCTGCTGACACACAGCCTTCCCAGAAAGGTTCGTTTGCTTTGGCGAGACTGAGATTTGGGCTGCTGAATGTGAAGCCCTTCAGGCCATTTGCCGCAGCGTATGCATTGGCTTCCTCGAGCCGCTGCCAGGTCCAGTTGGAGGCGCCAATTGCGCCGACTTTACCGGATTCAATATGTTCGTTCAGTGCTTCAAGAATAACACTGACAGGGGTATTGGGATCATCCCGGTGCAAGGCATACATCTCTACGTGATCTGTCTGCAGACGCTCCAGACTTTCCATCAAGTCACTGCGGATGGCATCAGCGTTCACACGTGGTCCATTCTGGTCATGATGCGCGCCTTTGGTGAGAATGACGATCTGGTCGCGGTTACCACGTTCCTTCATGTAACGACCAAGGACTTCTTCACTCTGTCCACCACAATAGATATGTGCTGTATCTACAGTGTTACCACCAATCGACAGAAAAGCATCCATGTTCGTAGCTGCTTTATCGTAGGCATCATGCACGAAATAATCGGTTCCTTTAATCAATCTGGAGACACGTTTACCTGCACCAGCAATTTCGATATATTCCATAAGTCAGTTCATCCTCTCAATTATAGTGTAATTCGTGTACGTTCTTCCGCTGAACGAAGGCAAGCTTCCAGTACTTTCATATTAGCTACTGCATCGGAAGGGGCGAAGCGCAGATCCTTGCTCTGAAGTACAGCACGTGCCATATCATCTCCCTGCAGAGAGTAGTGGTTCACTTGCGGAACTTCAATCTCTCTGCGTTCACCACCAGTCGTTACATAGAAGTTGGAACTGCGGTCCTGTCTGCTGATAAATGCGGAAGGTACTTCAATAATCCCGTCGGATCCCAATACCTCCAGCGTGTTGCGGAAGGCTGCCCACATGCTGCTGTCAAACGTCACGCCAACGTGATTATCGAATTCCAGCAGTCCGGAAGCCATCATATCGACTTGATCATGCTGTGGAGAGAACATGCCAATAACGGTAACTGCGCTTGGTTCTTGACCAAGCAACAGACGTGCTACGCTGATGGAATAACATCCGATATCATACAGTGCACCTCCGCCCCAATCCCGCCGAAAGCGGACATTGCCGGATGCATTGGAGTTATTAAATGAAAATGTGCTGTGCATACCACGAATCTCACCAATCTCACCGCTGGCAATGATATCCCGGATCTGCTCATATCTTGGATGATGGCGGTACATGAATGCTTCAGCCAGCTGCACACCTGCATCTGCACAAGCTTGAACCATCTCCTGAGCTTCCTGTTCTGTCAGAGCCAGTGGTTTTTCGCACAAAATATGTTTGCCTGCTTCAGCAGCACGGATCGTCCAATCGCGATGCAGATGATTCGGCAATGGGATATATACGGCATCAATGGAATCATCCGCGAGCAAAGCTTCATAACTGCCATAAGCCTTGTCGATCCCAAGTTGTTCGGCAGTCTGTTTGGCTTTATCTTCGTCCCGACTGGCAATCGCGGTTACTTCATTCAACTCGGATTGCTGCAGGCCTGGAATGACGGATTCCACAGCAATGCTAGCGCTACCAAGAATGCCCCAACGCAATTTTTGAACTGAATTCATTTGTTGTATCCTCCTGTGTATGAATGTATATTGTGATTATAAAGAATAGACCAATGAATTAAAATGATAATATATTGAAGTTAGTTAACACAATATTGTTGATTAAGGAGAACCGGCTATGATGAGACAATCCGTATTGCTTACCCTACAGGATATTCCATATTTTTGTTATCCCGAGTCCGTTGGACATTATATGGACCACGTCCAGCATTCCGTGTTGCGTGAGGCTGGCGCACTGAACAACTTTAATATTCACTACGTTGCTTCGGGCAAGGGATATGTTGAAGTGGACGGGGTGGTGCATGAGCTTCGTGCAGGTCAGGCGGTTCTCTATTTCCCGCAGCAGCGGCAGCATTATTATAGTAGTGAAGATGATCCATGGGATGTACGATGGCTTCATTTTTACGGTGAACGTCTGCATGATTATATGATCGAGCGGGGGTTACATCGCAATCTATTGTGGACACTGCGGCAACGCAGCTCTTGGGAAGAGGCTCATCTGGCCTTGCTCACTGAGGCGGAACAGAACACGATGCTGCGTCCGGCTCAGCTATCCACACTGACTTATGCCGTACTCGCCGAGTTCGTGCAGCATGCGGTACCTTTAAAGAGCACACGCACTACCAGCAAGACGGAGAGTCGGGTTCTTGCGCTGCTTCCACAGATGCAGCAGGAGGCCTGCCAACCTTTCCTGTTACAGGACTGGGCGGATCTCGCAGGTGTGAGTTCGTATTACTTTTGCAAAATATTCAAGAGTGCTGTGGAGATGACGCCCATGGAGTTTATCACTCGTTCACGACTACAGATGGCGAAGCAATGGTTACTCGAACGGCCTACGGCCAACATTGGACAAATCGCGGAGGAAGCGGGGTATCCTAATGCCAGTTATTTTAACCGCCAGTTCATGGCCCATGAGGGGATGACACCTACGGATTACCGCGGATTGTATCACAATTAACCCGTATCCTTTCGTTGTTGCCAGTGCTTGAGGCATAGTGGTTTGACAGAGAGCTCAATCAAGTCTATTATGGATAAATTAAATCCGTATATAATGAGGTGCCCTCATGAAATATTCAAAAGCGACAAATTATGCTTTGCATACGATGCTTCATCTTGTAAGTACTGCTCCTGAGCAGCTGGTTAGTGTACACCAACTTGCAGAATTGCAGAAGGTATCACCAACGTATCTGTCCAAAATTTTGACCAAATTGGTTAAGGCGGGCATGATCGAATCGACTTCTGGCGCCAATGGTGGCTACCGGCTTAGTCGTAAAAATCCTGATCCTTCTTTCCTGGAGATCATTCATGCGATTGAAGGTCAGGCGTCCCTGTTCGAATGTTCCCAGAATCATAACGCAGGCTGTTTGATCCAGCAGGTGATGGTGCAGGCGGAAGAAGAGATGGAAAGTTTTTTGAACAATAAAAAAATGTCAGAACTGGCTTCCCAGATGAAGGGTGCACATTCCCTGTAAGTTGCACTAGAAGTGAAGTTTCGATGGACGCGGTTAACTCGTCTGGCACATAGGTATATCCAGGTCTTTCCCAACCTCGCGAGAGGTAAGGAAAGATTTTTTTGTATCGTTGTACCTATTAGAAGCCGAATGGTACAATAAGGAAGGTATAGTATGCATACATACATGATCCAAATCTTACATCACATTTTACATCTCTGGAGGGACAACACATGAGCCAATCAACGATCACAGGACTGGAACAATTGCTCGCGCTTGAAAACATTCGGAATACCAAGGCGCGTTATTGCCGCTATATTGATACGAAGCAGTGGGATACCTTGGGTGACGTATTCGCTCCGGATGCTGTGGCCGATTTCAGCACAGAAGGCAATCCAATTCCGGTATTAACAGGCCGAGATACGATCGTACAAGTCTTCCGTGATCTGGTGGATGTTGCCGTAACCGTGCATCATGTTCATAGCGCCGAAGTTGAATTTGTATCCGAGAACGAAGCAAAGGTCATCTCCCCAATGGAAGATTGGGTCACTTTCCCGGAGGGCAATGAGAACAAATCCTTCCACGGATTTGGGCATTACCACGAAACTTTTGTCAAAATCGACGGCCAGTGGTACATCAAACATACAAGTCTGAAACGTCTTCGTTTGGACCTGTTTGAATAGGATAAGGATGGATAAAGATCACTTACAGAGGTTCGGTGCTGTAAGTGATTTTTTGGTTACCATGGAGACGAGTATTGTTCCGAAATTCGATATTAGACAAAATGTGAGTGCTTTATGTGAATTGTAAGATTATTTTACATAAAATTGAATTAATAGCATTGACGTTCCAAAAGTCATGGGTTAAGATATTCACAACAAAACAATTACATTTTATTACACAAATTGAAACTTAGGGATTTAATTCTCTCTTATTTTATGTATATTTCCGCTTGGCTAATTTGTTAATCAGAGGATGATGCCATGAACTGGTACGCATTGTTTGTACATACAGGAAGCGAAGAAGTCATTAGGAAATACCTACATATGTATCTAGGAACCTCCATCCGAGTTTTAATCCCCAAGAGAAAAGTTCCGGAGAAGAAATCAGGTATTTTTGAAGCCTGTACCAAAAAACTCTTTCCTGGTTATGTATTAATTCAAGTCAACATGTCCGCCGAAACATACCACTTAATCTGTTCTATTCCTCATATCATTAAAATGCTGGGAACTAATGCAAGCTGCACGCCAATCCCGGATCATGAAATGACCACATTGCTTAACCTCATCAATCCGGAAGATATTATCGATTATTCAACCGTATATATGGAAAATACCAAAGTTGTGGTGCTAGATGGCCCATTGATGGGAAACGAAGGCATCATTAAGAAGATTGACAAGCATACACGCAGAGCAAAGGTGTGGCTTCATCTAACAGGCTACGATGAACCCAAATTAGTTGATTTGGGTGTTGAAATTTTATATGCAACACAAGAAAAATGAGTACTCAGACATGTTATGGTCACATACGACAACCAAAACCGGAGGAGCAGAATGAAGCTTAGGCACATTTTGCAACCAAAGGAGTCATATGCATAAACACTGAAATACACATTGTGTATCAACAGGGCGAAGCCATGTACGTTGAGCAGTCATCACTACATGTTGTTGAATAAGGTATTTCTGTGACAGTAAAGCGCAAACAAGCGGCTGAGCTGTTCTTTTTGTTGTCTTCAGGAAATTTATTGTTTTCAGAGAGGGCTGCTCACCTTGGATTCAGGAAAGGAAGACGTGATGCATGAGACAAATGACCATTCGCGGTATCGGCATGTATGTGCCGGAATCCGTGTTGACGAATCAGGGGCTGGAGGCCATGGACATTAACGCCAATGCGGACTGGATCTACCATAACCTTGGAATCCGCGAACGAAGAATCTCCCATAAGCATGAGTATACCAGTGATTTGGCATTGGAAGCTGCGAGACAAGCTATAGAGCAGGCTGCGATGGATGCCGAGGATATTGATATGATCATTATGGCGACCTTCACACCGGATCGTTTAATACCACATCCGTCCGCTCTTGTGAAGGAAAAGCTTGGAGCAGACCAAGCCATTTGTCTGGATCTTCGCGCGGGCTGTGCCGGGTTCAGCTATGGATTATTGAATGCGTATTATACGTTCCAGGCTGAAGAGGATATAAGCAATATTCTAGTCATCGGCGCGGATACCTATTCGAAAGTAACGGATTGGCAGGATCGGGCAGCATGTTCCAGTGTGGGAGACGGCGCAGGGGCATTTGTCTTACAGGAATTAGATGAAAATGACTCTTATCACAGCGTTTTTTTGAACGGAATCATGCATCACGAGAATATGGAAGATATCAGTTATGGAACATTGCCTGTTCATTATGGACACATTCCTGACGGATCTGTTTCCGTCTATACGTCCAATGGCCGATATTTATATGAACAATTGGTCCGAGGTATTCCACGGCTCGTGAATCGTCTTTTGCGCAAAGTAAAATGGAATATGGGGGAAGTAGATCTGTTTATTTTCCCGCAAACGAACAGTAATCTGATTCGAGAACTCGCCGTTGCCTTGGGTATCCCACAAGAAAAAGCCTATATGACGATGGAAAAATACGGGTATACCTCTAACGCCTGTTTGCCAATTGCGGTGACCGAGGCTGTGAAGCAAGGGGCACTGAAAGCAGGTAATCGTGTTGTGTTGGTTGGGGCCGGGGCTGGAACGTATTATTGCGCTACAGCGATTAGATGGGGAGAAGTCGTGTAAGTGGAGAGGAGATTATGACCAAGATGCGATTATATTGTGTCCCTTATGCAGGTGGTTCAGCATCAATATATAACAAATGGAAAAAGGGGTTATCCGAATCCATTGTGCTGAACCCGGTTGAACTTGCAGGACGTGGATTGAAATTCTCCAAGCCGCTCTATGAGAGTATTCAGCAAAGTGTAGATGATGTATTTGATTATATATCTAGCGATTTACCAGATGAGGAGCCATATGCCCTATTTGGACATAGCCTCGGAAGTCTGATTATCTATGAACTGTATAACAAAATGCATGAAGAGCAGTTCAGGAAACCCATACACATGTTTTTCTCGGGGCGAGAGACGCCGGATTATAAAAAAGAACAGGTCTATTACCATTTGCCCGAAGGACAGTTCATCGACCGCATTAAGGAAATGGGCGGTACCCCGGATGAGTTCTTTGAGAACCAGCAACTGATGGATATGTTTATCCCCATATTACGTAAGGATCTGGAGATGAATGAGACGTATACCTACGAAGAGAAGCCTTATAAGCTGCAATGTGATATCACGATACTGAACGGAGCAGAGGATGAAGGTTACATTCTGGATTGTGCAGAACGTTGGAGAGGTTATACGGAACAAGGAAGTGCCGCCCGGATATACAAAGGGGGGCATTTTTATTTATTTGAAGGCAGTATGCATCGGGTGACTAGCATGATCAATCAGACATTAACAAGTTATATGGAGTAGATCCTATACGGAGGTGAGGTGTCCAATGAATCAACGGCAGATTACTTCAATTGAACAGCTAGAGACAACTATTCTGGACGTATTTCATGTTGTGCTGGGAGCTGATGCGGGAGTCACAACCACGATTAATTTTTTTGACTTAGGGAGTGATTCTCTGCTTCTTGCCCAGGTCTATAATCAACTTGAAAAATTATATCCAGCCCAAATTACGTTAACCAATATGTTTGCCTATCCTACGATCTCCAGACTTGCTAAATTCATCGCAGACCAGGAAGGCATGGAACTGGAAGCATACCCTGTTCCATTGGATTACATGCAGAATGGTGGACAGGCCCTTCAAGACCATCGGTATGAATTCCGGATCGAGAAGGATCGCTTTAATGAAATCAGGAACTTGTCCAAAACGGCAGGCTGCACGCCTGTAGAATGGTTATGGTCTTTGTTTGCATATCTGTTGACGGAGATTGGCAATCAGCCGCAACTCACGGTCTATACACTGATTTATCGGATGAATCATATCAGTTCCATTCCGCTGGATGTGCAAGAGGTGCAGGATTTCAATGAGTTGTTTGCCCTAGCTAAACAAGCTTTACATACAGCAGACGAACAGCCTGGTCATCATATCCAGGATCTGGTTAGAGCAGGGATGAAATCACAGCATGACGCCATCCGTCCGCTATTTTACGAGGCAGATTATGTCAGTGGAGGCAGGGGGGCGCTGGAGGAACTGTTTGATGTCATCTGTGAAATTCAGAATGAAAAACGAAATATGGTGGTAACGCTGTATTGTAAACCCGGAATGAATACGGTTCAATGGAACCTTTTTTTCAGAACCTATGATCAAATGCTTGCCAAAGTGATTGAAAGTCTCCGCTCAGCGGCTGAAAGGGGATAAAACAATGAAAAACAAACTGATGGATTTCAGTGAACTGGGTATTCGTGACACAGCTCAGACGGAGTCGTCTAGTCAGCTACCTCCAGTGGCAACTCCAGCTACTATCCGTCCGGGTGATATCGCGATCGTTGGGCTCAGTGTTCGTATGCCCTTGGCAGATGATGCGGAGCAATTCTGGAATAACTTGTTGCATGGTCTGGATTGTACGAGGGATCTACCCGAGCAGCGACGCCAGGATGCCGATAATTACATCTCTCGTAAAATGAACCCTGGTGAAGACACCAAATATTTGGATGGCTCTTATCTGGAACATATCGATACCTTTGATTATCCCTTTTTTCGATTTACCCCAAAGGAAGCCAGTTTAATGAATCCGGCTCAACGTATCTTTATGGAGACAGCTTGGGCCGCTTTTGAAGATGGAGGATATACCAGTGAGAAGCTGGCGGGAAGCAATACAGGAGTATACGTTGGACTGGTATCCGATCTGGAAGGTTATCGGTATAAAGAGATGATTCATGATGTGGAGCCACAGTCTCTGCCGATCTCGGTCACAGGCAATCTATCCTGCATTTTACCCAGCCGTTTATCATACCTTCTTGATCTGAGAGGGCCGAGTATGGTGGTGGACACTGCCTGTTCTTCATCTCTGGTTGCAGTGCATCATGCTTGTAATGCCATTCGTTTGGGTGAGTGTGACATGGCGCTGGCAGGAGGCGTAAAACTCAACGTTCTTCCTCTGGACAAGGATTACTACCGAATGGGCATTGAATCATCGAATGGCATGACACGCCCCTTTGATGATAGCTCAGATGGTTCCGGAATAGGTGAAGGTGCGGCAGTCATTATGCTGAAACCACTTCAGGATGCTATCAGGGACAAGGACCAGGTGTATGCAGTCATTAAGGGCAGTGCCATTAACCAGGACGGGAACTCCATGGGGATTACGGCGCCGAATGCCAGAGCCCAGAGTGAGGTCATTGTGAAGGCGTGGAAAGCTGCGGGGGTCGATCCGGAAAGTATCGCTTATATTGAAACCCATGGAACCGGGACTGTCTTGGGAGATCCGATTGAAATCGATGGCATTAAGGGAGCATTTGAGCAATACACCGATAAGAGGCAATTTTGTGCGATCGGTTCGGTGAAGTCCAATATCGGACATTTGTATGAAAGTGCTGGGATTACAGGACTTGTTAAATCCGTATTGTCCTTAAAAAAAGGAATTTTACCTGCGGTGCAGCATTTCGATCGCCCGAATCGCAATATTGATTTTAGTGGAACGCCTGTGTATGTAAATACACGTAACCGAATCTGGCCTGCTGAGGGTGAACCTGTACGAATGGGTGTCAGTGCATTTGGATTCAGCGGAACCAATTGCCATCTCATTCTGGAGCAGGCGGGTGCAATGGAAACCAACAGCGAGACTGAGACGCGGGAGTACCTCTTCCCTCTTTCAGCCAAGACGCTTCAAGCCCTGCAACAATATATATCCAAATATACGAAATATCTGAAAACAACCGATCACACGTTAGCTGATATATGTTACACGGCAGGCACCTCCCGAACCCATTATGAACACCGTCTGGTACGGATTGCTTCCAGCAAAGAGGATTTGCTCGCCCAACTGGCCGAACTTGAAGAAGGCGGATTGGAATTCATTCGAGAGCAGTCAATCCCGGAGTCCAGTCAGCTGCATTTAACCGCTCATTGTGAAACCTATCTTGGGGGTGGGGAGGTAAGCTGGCCAAGCCTGTATTCAGGTGAGGATGTTCGCCGAATCAGCATCCCGACGTATCCATTTGAAGCTCATCGCTGCTGGATTGAGCTATCTGCTCCTCCGTCCCAAACCAAGACGGATGCCAGCGCTATGGAGAACATTCACCATTATGAGTTGGGTTGGGTTCCTGAACCGGAACGTAATTTCGATCGGAAGTTATCGGAAGGTCATATCGTTATTTTTATGGACGAAAAAAGAGAGGAAAAAAGAGAAGATCTATCTCTTCGTAAGACACTACAGCAGCAGGGGCATCAGGTTATAGAAGTGTTTGATGGACCTTCGTTCCTTCAAGTATCTTCCGAGAAGTATGTCATTTCAGACCATCGTGAGAGCATGGAACAATTGTGGGCTCATTTGGAAAAATTGACGATCACCCGGATTATCTATATTCAACAGGATCAGTCCTTTCATCCATTCTTCTATCTCCTTCAGGAGATGATAGGTGCCCAATCACAGGAGCCTGTTGACCTGGTGTTGTTGACGAATCCAATCCATTCCATCACCGGAAGAGAAGAAAATGTATTTCCTCAGGCTGCCCTGATGTTTGGTCTGGGTTTGGCTGGACGAAAAGAAGATGCACGCCTGCAATGCCGATCCATCCAAGTGGACGCGGAGACTTCGCTCCAGGATATTGTGGCTGAACTGGATCATGAAAGTGATGATTATGGTGTAGCTTATCGTGCAGGTACGCGTTACATTCAGCAGTTTGGAGCGCTGGACCCGAGTGCGTATCCTAAATGGAACTACAACATTCGCAATGACGGATTGTATCTCATTACTGGCGGACTGGGCGGCATTGGGCTGGAGCTTGGATTACAACTCGCGGAGCGATACCCGGGAATTACACTCGCACTGGTGAACAGAACTTCGCTTCCCGCACGAGAAGAGTGGGATAGCATTCTTGCTACACATTCCAACGAAGTGTTAGCTCAGAAAATCCGATCTGTGCAACAAATGGAAGCTGCTGGTGCGACAGTTCTTCCTTACCAAGCAGACATTTCAGATGAAGCTTCCATGCGAATGATTTTGAGTGAATTACGTCAGAAATACGTTCGCATTGCAGGTGTCATTCATGGAGCAGGGGTCGCTGTAGGTGGAGATCATCCACTTAAGGATAGAACGATAGAAGAAGCTGAACGTGTATTATGCCCTAAAGTGCAAGGAACCCAGGTCGTGGATCAACTCACCAGAGAGGACAATCCAGACTTTTTTGTGATGTTTTCATCCATTGCAACGTTATTTAGCGGACCGGGACAGGCCTATTACGTTGCTGCCAATGCGTATCAGGATGCTTACGCAGCCTATCGCAACCAAGAGATGGACGGAACGATGACGGTCAACTGGTCAACCTGGAAAGAAACAGGCGCAGCTGCCGCAACGGGCTACGGAGTAGACACCCTTTTCAAAGCAATGACCAATAAAGAGGCTCTGACTTGGCTGGATCAGGTGGAAGGACGTCAGATTGAACGTGTATTGATAGGACAGATGTCGACAGACCGTGGCATGTTGAAGATGATTCGCAACTATCCGTTTAGACTTTCTCCTCAAGTGGAGAGCTGGATTGATTCACGTCTACAGAGAACTTCATCACCGAAGGCGCCAGCGCCAGTGACCCCGCAAAGTGTAGCCCGGCAGGATACCGTGCTGAATGGTGCGGATGACGGAGAATACACACCATGGGAGAGAAAGGTTGCCGAAGTGTGCCAAGCTATTCTGGGCTTTAATGAAATTGATATCCATGACAGTTTCTTCGAACTTGGAGCTGACTCGATTCTGGTGAAACAAATGTATGCACAACTTGACCGTCAGTACCCGGGGGTACTCGTTGTTGCAGATCTGTTCGAACATCCGTCTGTGCACCGATTGGGTGGATATCTCGCTGATAAAACAGGCCACAAACGGGAGAAGAAACAGGTAGAGGAGCCTGTAGGTGGTGCAATTGCGCTGGACGAGGAAGTCCATTCTCTTTTTGATCAGTTGGAAGATGGCAAGATCAGCATGGAGGATATGCTCAAAGGATTAAAACATATCTGATATGTAAGGGGACGATACATTGGAACAGTTGCTTAAATACATTATTGAGAATACATCTGGTGGCAAAATCGACAAAAAAACGGCGATTGATATGATTACGCTGTTGAAACAGCAGAAAAAGAACACTCGTGAAGATATTGCCATTATCGGCATATCTGCGCATATGCCCATGGCTGATCATGTGGAGGAGTTCTGGAACAATATCGAGAACAAAGTGAATTCCATTGTGGAGTTCCCTGAAGCGAGACAAGAGGATGTGCTGAAATATGTACGTTTCAAACAGCAGGATGAAGATGGGCTGAGCTTTATTAAAGGTTCCTACCTGGATGAAGTGGACAAATTTGATTATCGCTACTTTAAGCTGACACCCAAAGAAGCAGCCCTGATGAGTCCTGACCAGAGAATTTTTCTCCAGACGGCATGGGAAGCGGTGGAAGATGCAGGTTATGGAGGCGCAAAGTTATCCGGTAGTAATACGGGATTGTATGTAGGGTATTACAGCAGCACCCGAGACAATTATGCCAATATTATCGCCGATGTAGAACCGGAATCCATCTCCATCTCGGTAACGGGCAATGTGACTGCGGTACTGGCGGGGAGAATATCCTATTTGCTGAATTTGAAAGGCCCCAGCATGGTGGTGGATACTGCATGTTCATCATCTCTTGTTGCTGTTCATATGGCCTGTCAGTCGATCCGAAGTGGTGAGTGTGATGCAGCCATAGCGGGTGGGGTGAAGGTGAATACGCTCCCTGTTTTTAATAAATATGAGCAATTTGGCATTGAGTCCTCCGACGGGGAGACGCGGACATTTGATGATGCCTCAGATGGGGCAGGTGTGGGTGAAGGTGTGGCCGCCATTCTTCTAAAACCGTTAAGTCGGGCCATTGAGGATGGGGATCATATCTACGCCGTCATTAAGGGAACTGCTGCCAATCAGGATGGAACCTCTATTGGGTTGACTGCACCGAATCCGCGTGCCCAATCCGAAGCGATCGTGAAGGCATGGGAAGAAGCGGGGATTGACCCTGAGACCATCCGTTATATTGAAGCCCATGGTACAGCGACGGAGCTAGGAGACCCGATTGAGATTAAAGGGATTACCAATGCTTTTGAACAGTTTACCACCAAAAAACAATTTTGCGCGATTGGCTCTGTGAAATCCAATATCGGTCATTTATATGAATGTGCAGGCGTAACAGGGCTGCTCAAAGCAGTGATGGCCTTGAAACATCAGAAGCTGCCGCCGTCTCTTCATTTTGCCAAACCCAACCGCAACATCCGGTTTGAGCAAACGCCAGTGTATGTGAATACACAACTCCGACCCTGGGAAGCGGAAGAGGGAGTCCCGCGCAGATGTGGTGTCAGTGCTTTTGGATTCAGCGGAACCAACTGTCATGTCGTGCTTGAGGAAGCTCCAGCCGTTACTGCTCAAGACCCAGGAGAGGATCAGGATTTAGGCAAGCAGCTGTTTGTATGTTCGGCTCAGACGGAAGAAGCGCTTATTCGATTGCTCCAGCGGTATGAGCGTTTCCTGAAGGAGAATCGTGAAGTTCCTGTTGCGAATGTCTGTTATACGGCAGCTACAGGTCGTGGGCATTATGAACATCGTCTGTCCCTGCTTGTGGAAGACACGGCTCAACTGATTCACCTGTTGGAACAACCGTGGACCCAATTGAAGACACAAGAGGGAGTCTATACCGGTGCTCCCGCTCCTAAGCCTACAGGAGCCGAGCGTATGGGATCGGAAGAACGTGAGCGCACCAGACGTCAATCGTCTCAGGCACAGGAACGGATCAAAGAACTTGCTTCCAGTCCTCTTGTATGGGATGAATCAGCACTTCGGGAGCTGGCTTTACTCTATGCGGAGGGTGCAACGATGGATTGGGGGCAGCTATATCAAAGAAGACAGGTACGGAAGTTGAGTTTACCTACGTATCCGTTTGAGCCCAGCAGATGCTGGATTGATATTCAAGACCCGACTGCTGTGTCGTTAAAGGACTATTTTCATACGGTGCGCTGGATAGAGGACGATGGGGATACGACTTTGCATACCTCGGTGCCTTCCTCTTCAGGCACAGTCATGATGATCGGTAATGGTACCGAATTGGAACAGGAACTGTCGGCAGAACTGGAGGGCGAATGCAAGCGGGTAGTCCATGTGAGACCGGGTAACCAGTTCCGGCAAATATCGGAGAATCAATACGAAGTCGGCGGAGCTGCTCCGGCGGCCTATACTGAGCTGTTAAACATGTTCACAGACGGTGAAATTACTGAAATCATCTATTTATCCATGATGGGCAATTCATTATATCCTGAAGATTTGGCAGCTATTGAAGCCAGACAACAGGAAGCTTTCTACTCACCGGTCTATCTGATTCAGGCGCTTATGAGCAAAGGCTTTGCTGAAGAAATTCATCTGAACCTGATTGCTGAGTACGCTGGACAAGTCACAGGAAGAGAAGAGAGGATTACCCCTCATAATGCACTCTTAATGGGACTTGGTAAAGTGATTCAGCAGGAATATGGACATATTCGGAGCAAGTTTATAGATGTGGATCAGTCCATATCTGCGAAGGATATCCTCAAGGAAAGACATATCAACGGTGAAGCTTATGCTGTTTCGTATCGTGAAGGCCAGCGTTATACGGAGACCTTTACAGAGATGGATCTTAATGAACATGAGAGCGTACCTTTCAAGGTGCGTCCAGGCGGTTTATATCTCATGACAGGCGGTACAAGTGGTATTGGTCTGGAAGCAGCACGGTTTCTGGCTTCTTCGGAGCAAGTGAAGCTGGCGATTGTTGGTCGGACACTTCTTCCGGCAAAGGAGGAATGGGAAGACATATTGGAAGCAGGCCAAGATTCCCGCGGTCCCAAGATGCAAGGCATCCTTGAACTGGAAGCATTGGGCGCAACCGTTCATTATTATAATGCGGATCTTGCCGATGTTGCGGGCATGACGGAAGTGATTCAGGATATCACCCACCGCTACGGGGACATACATGGTGTTATTCATGGAGCAGGTATTCCCGGAGACGGATTTATATATCGCAAAAGCGATGAGGAATTCCAGACCATTCTTGGACCCAAGGTGAAGGGAACCTGGATTCTGGAGAAACTGACGCGAGATCAAGACATGGACTTTATGGTATTGTTCTCTTCCGGTATATCTGTGATCGGTGAAATTGGACAAGGGGATTATACGGCAGCCAATTGTTACTTGGATTCCTTCGCGGCATGGAGGACGGGGCAGGGTCGAAGAACACTCTCCATTGATTGGGTATCGTGGAAAGAGACCGGGATGTCCGTAGAATTTGGTATCAATGTGGATGGCATGTTTAAAACCATTCCTACAACGGATGGTATCGCAGCGATGGAAGCAGCCATGAGCAGACAACTCTCGCGAGTATTCATCGGTGCGATGAATTATGGAAGTAAACATCTCGCTGCACTTGGGCAGTTCCCGTTCCGTTTGTCGGATAAGTTGGAAGCCGGAGTGAAGCGGAGTAAGGAAATCGCTGACCAGGGAGCATCGAATCGTTCCAACCGGACCGTACCACAGGAGAAGCATACGGGGCCCGTAGATCTTTCAGGGAATGAAGGGGGACTCTATTCGGAAACCGAGCAGCAGGTAGCACGCATATACAGTGAGATTCTGGGTTATCAGGAGATCAATATCTATGATAATTTCTTCGATCTCGGGGGCAACTCCATTATGCTGATCCGTATGCATGAGAGGCTGAACGAGGAGTTTCCGGGTAAAGTGAAGATTGCTCATTTATTTGCACATACGTCTATCCATAAGCTGGCACTGCATGTGAACCAGGGTAACGGCACGGCTGTAAAAGCAAAAGCGGCTGCTCCTCTGGAGCAAAAGAAACCAATCGTTGAACAGGATGAGGCCATCGCCATTATTGGGATTGCTGCGGAAATGCCAATGGCTGATACGGCAGAGCAGTATTGGGACAACATCTTGAACGGTGTGGACTGTACAACGGATTTTCCAGAGGGACGCAAAAAAGACATGGATGCCTATCATCAATGGATGAATGCCAAGCTGGGTGCGGACAAAGAAGTGCAGTACCTTCAGGGTGCATTTCTGGATAATATTGATCAGTTTGATTATAAGTATTTCCGTTTGTCTCCGAAGGAGGCCGGATTAACGGACCCGATTCAGCGGTTATTCATGAAGACGTCATGGCATGCGGTAGAGGATGCAGGTTACGGAGGGCGCATCGAAGGAACAAATACAGGTGTCTATATGGGTTTTGCAAGTAGCCTGAACGATTCTTATCTCAAAATGATCTGTGATCTGGACCCCTATCAATATCCGATGTCCATTGTCGGGAACATCACAGCCATGATGCCGACTCGTATTGCCTATCCACTGGATCTCAAGGGGCCTACGATGGTGATCGACACGGCATGTTCTGCATCACTTGTCGCTACCCATCTGGCCTGCCGGGCCATTCGTAATGGTGATTGCGAGATGGCGATTGTCGCAGGTGCACGGATCAGCCTCAGTCCGTTGGATCATGATTATTTGAAAGTTGGCATTGAATCTTCGGATGGATTAACCAAGCCATTTGATCAAGAAGCAGATGGTTCGGGGCTTGGTGAAGGCGGAGCCGCCGTAGTATTGAAGTCACTAAGCAAGGCGATTGCGGATAAAGACAATATTTATGCGGTTATCAAAGGAAGTGCCATTAATCAGGATGGAGCTTCGATTGGCATTACGGCTCCGAATCCTGAAGCACAGACGGATGTCATTGTGAAGGCATGGCAGGATGCCGGTATTGATCCTTCGACCATTGGTTACGTGGAGACGCATGGTACAGCGACGAAGCTCGGCGATCCAATTGAAATGGATGGACTTACCACAGCGCTGCGCCGATATACAGACAAGCATCAGTTTGTTGCTATAGGCTCAGTCAAGTCCAATATAGGCCATTTGTTTGAAGCAGCTGGTGTGGGCAGTCTGGTTAAAGCGGCTATGGCCTTGAAGCATCGGGTATTACCTCCTACGCTTCATTTTGATAAGCCTAACTCATCCATTTCATTCCAGGATTCGCCGTTGTATGTCAACACGAAATCGAGACCATGGGACGGGAACGGGGAGCCGCTTCGCTGCGGAGTCAGTGCCTTTGGATTTAGCGGAACCAATTGCCATCTCGTACTGGAAGAGCCGCCTGTGATCCAGGAACGGAAGATTACCAGAGATGTGGAGGTGTTCACGCTAAGTGCCAAGAGCCGCAAGTCATTACTTGCGCTGGTTGATAACTATATCCGTTTTATCTCAGAACGTCAGCAGGAACTTTCGCTCAAAAACATATGTTATACCGCGAATACGGGGCGCTGGCATCATGTATATCGGATTGCCTTTGGAGTGACGGACACATCCGATCTGCTCATGAAGTTGCGGCTACTCGCTACATCAGGTCTCGAATCCACAGGTGAGCATCAGCTCTATTATGGCGTGCATAAAGTAGTCACAGAGAAGATCGAAGGGAAAGACCACGAATTGACGGGGCTGGAGAAGTCCATCTTGAAGCAGGAGGGCAGAGATTGCCTATCCCGATACATGGAGTCTTCAGATCCGGGTTTATTATATGAATTATGCAGACTGTACACTACAGGCAGTGACGTGGATTGGAGCCTGATGTACAGGGAAGAGGAAATTCGTAAAATCAGTCTTCCATTGTATCCATACGATAATACACGCTGCTGGGTGGATCTTCCCGAGCAGTCTTCAGTGTATGCACAAGCGAGCACCAGATCGGTACCGGAAGCCTACGAGCTTGTATGGCAGCAGAAGGAGATAGCGAAAGAGGATTCCGATCAGCCGATCGAAGCGAGCCATGGTACTACACTGGTACTTCTGGATGGGTCCGATTATGCAGCTGAGATAGCGGCCCGTATGGAACAGTCGGGGATGCAGGTATATACCGTACTTCAGGCGGATGTTCTGCAATCTGACCCGGACAGTCGAAATCTGGAACAGGTGGAAGTCTATCAGCGTGTGCTGCAACAGGAGGGCCTAGACCAACTTTCCAGAGTGGTGTATCTAAACGGTGTGGGTAGCGATGAACATGCAGCAAGTGTATCTAGTGACATGGAATCATTAGAGTCTGTTCTAGATGAACGTGTATATGGGTTCTTCCGGTTTATTCGAGCGCTGTTGTCCAGTTCTCTGAGCCAGCCCATGGAGTTAGTTCTGGTATCCCGTGAGGTCAATTGCATTACCGGTACGGAGCGGATAAAGCCTCATCTGGCTTCTGCCTTTGGAATGGGCAGAGTGGTAGGCAAGGAGAACATACAGGTTCATTGCCGTTGTATAGATATGGATGAGAACTCTTCTCTGGAGCAGTTGTTGCAAGAGATCGGTACAACATCTTCCTATTATGAGGTGGCCTATCGTAATGGAACACGGTATGTTCAGGAGTTCAGAGCATTGAATGAATCTGCACCTGCTGAAGATGCCTTTATTTTTGACAACGATGGTGTGTACATCATTACCGGTGGTACCGGTGGAATTGGCTTGGAAACGGCGCGATATCTGGCTTCCGACGCTCCAGTGAACCTAGCATTAATCAGCCGTACACCGATGCCTGCACGTGAGGAATGGGATGCCATTGTTGCAGAACAATCGAGATTCAAGGTGATTCATCAAATTACAGTTATTCGTGAACTGGAGAGCCGGGGACATCAGGTTAGTTGCCATGCTGCAGATGTGTCGGATCTGGATGCCATGCGTGTAGTTCTGGATCAGCTTCGGGCAACGTTCGGGAAAATTAAAGGGGTTGTCCATGGCGCAGGGGTTGGAAGCTCGGAAATGATCACAAGCCGTTCACAGGCGGGATTCACCGAGGTATTCTCTCCCAAAGTACATGGTACTTGGGTATTGGATCAACTTACCGAACAGGATCATCTCGATTTTATGGTGCTATATTCATCGATCGCTTCGGTATTCAGCGCCCCGGGACAGGCGGATTACATTGCTGCCAATGCCTACCTAGATGCATATGCTGACTACAGATCAATGATGGGCAAGCGCACGCTGACTGTGCAATGGTCTACCTGGAAGGAAACGGGTATGTCAGCAGAGCATGGGTTTGCTGTGGATACGTTGTTCAAAGCCATGCCTACGGAACAAGCGATGAATCAATTATCTCTTGTGATGCGGCAATCATCGGTTCGCCGAGTACTTATTGGTCAGATTCATTATGAGGGTCAATTGATATCGGCACTGGCCAAAAGTCCGTTTGATCTCTCTTCCGCTATTCGCGTTCAACTGGACCAACGGATGAAGCAAATGGCCAACAAGCGTCTCCGGGTATCCTCGTCAGAGGAACGTGACGGAGAAGTGGTTTTGACAGGTAAATCAGACGCATCCTATACACCAACTGAAAAGGCACTCGCTTCCATCTGTCGAACGATGCTTGGTTTTCATGAGATTAATGTAGGGGACAGTTTCTTCGAGATGGGTGCTGATTCCATTGTGCTTATACAGGTTCAGGCCCGGATTGATCAGCAGTTTCCTGGTTTGACCAAAGTCACGGATTTGTTTGCGAACTCCAATATTAGCAGATTGGCTCGGTTTATGGATGAGAAGGCTACTTCGAAGCCACAAGACATGGAGCAGGATCTGAAGCGTGTAATCGACCAGATGGAAAGTGGCGACGTTACGCTGCAGCAGGCTTTGAATAACCTGATTAACCTGTAAAGGAGGAACTGTGGTGGAGAGTGTATACAAGTTTGTCATGGAACATCTGCAAGACGGAAGCTTGGACAAAACAGTGGCCGTGCAGCTGCTCAAAAAACTCAAATCGGAGGAGGACGCCTATACTGCGTCCGGGTCAACCAATACTGCCAAAGATATTGCCATTGTGGGCATGGCTTTGAAATTGCCGCAAGCTGATTCTCCCGAAGAATTCTGGGACAACATCGTCAGTGGTACGGACAGCATTCGTTCCTTTCCGGCATCCAGAGTGCCGGACATTCATTCGTATCTGCAATATCTAGGTATGTCGCCAGACGAGATTCAATTCAACGAAAATGCCTATCTGGATGAGATTGATAAATTTGATTATGCCTATTTTAAAATGTCACCCAAAGAAGCCAGTCTGACGGACCCCAATCACAGGCTGTTTCTGGAAACGGCATGGAAAGCGATCGAGGACGCAGGGTATGGGGGAGGGAAACTGGTTGGCAGCCGCACGGGGGTATACCTAGGCCTTTCCAACAATATTCGGGATCTTTACTCACGTTTTATCTACGATGCGGAACCGGAATCCTTTGCGTACTCGCTTGTGGGTAATCTGGCTTCTGTAGCGGCTGGTCGGTTATCCTTCTTACTGGATTTAAAAGGGCCGAGCTTGGTAGTGGATACGTCTTGTTCATCCTCTCTGGTGGCCATTACACTGGCGTGTCAGGCGATCAAGGAAGGGCAATGCGATCAGGCGCTCGTTGGGGGAATCAAGATTAATCTGGTTCCGCTAAAGAGTGATCATATCAAAATTGGGATTGAGTCCACCGATTGGAGAACCAAAGCGTTTGATGACGATTCGGACGGATCGGGTATTGGTGAAGGCGGAGGGGTGGTGATGCTCAAACCATTGGATAAAGCGTTGGAAGACCGGGATCAGATCTACGCTGTTATCAAAGGGTATGGCGTAAACCAGGACGGTAAATCCATCAGTATCGCTGCCCCGAACCCGGAGGCACAGACGGAAGCGATTCTTCAAGCCTGGGCGGATGCGGGTATCGATCCCGAGACGGTCTCTTATATTGAGACTCATGGCAGTGGCACCATGCTGGGCGATCCGCTTGAGGTACAAGGGATTGAGCAGGCATTCCGGCGTCACACGGGTAAAAGTCAATTTTGCGGAATCGGCTCGGTCAAAACGAATATCGGTCACCTGTCAGAGGCGGCTGGTGTCGTGGGTTTGATCAAATCGGCCTTGTCACTGAAACATAAACAGATTCCTGCCTCCAAACATTTTCACAGACCGAATCGGGCCATCGATTTTGCGGCATCCCCGGTCTATGTGAATGCCCGGTTGCGGGAGTGGGATAACGCGGCCACGCCACGACGTAGCGGTGTTAGTGCATTTGGCATCAGTGGGACCAATTGTCACATTGTGCTGGAAGAAGCGCCGACCACTACGGTTAAAGAGCTGGAAATACGCGGAGAACATCTTCTAACCGTATCGGCCAAAACGCAGGCAGCGCTCCAGACGCTGATTACGGAATATACTTACGTTCTCTCTCAAGTTGAAACTCAGAATGTACCTTCTCTGTGTTATACCGCCAACACAGGGAGGGGGCACTACGCCTACCGTTTACTGGTCACCGGGCAGGATGCGGAAGAGCTCTTGCTTCGATTAAATGAAGCTGGACGAATGATCGGAGCAGATGAGAATTTAAGCAAAAGTAGTGGACCCAGTGGACATCGAAGTCCAGGGATTTATTACGGTTATCACAAGGTTAGCAACGATCAAAATCGTCCAGATTCACCAGCCACAGGTGGCGAAGATGGCCACAAGGGCCATCGGACTATGAGTCTGAATCCGGAACTGGCGAAGATGGGTAAGGGTCAGCAGGCTGTACAGGACATACTGGACCAGATTGGACTGCATTATGTACAAGGTGCAGAACTGAACTGGGAGCTTCTATACACAGGAGACGGACTGCGCAAAACAAGTCTGCCAACCTATCCATTTACCCGGACTCGCTGCTGGTTTGAAGTTCCCGAGGGCGCTCGTACTGCCGCTACCGCAAATTGCAGCAGTGCGGTCTCGGAAGAACCGACGCCAGCCCGATTCTATCGGATGAACTGGAGGAAAGCTGATCTAACAGAGCCAGAACCGATTCAGGGAACAGGTGCAGTTCTGATTTTGAAGGATGAGGGTAAACGGGGAAGCGCATTGATTGAACGCCTTAAGCAGCCAGGGCGCCAAGTAATTGAGGTGCGTTACGGAGAATCTTTCAAGCATGAACCTGACGGTTCGTTCACGGTGAATGGTTCGGAAAGCAACTTTGCTGAGCTATTTGCAGCGCTGGGGAATACATCCATAAGTGACATTGTACATCTCTTTGCGGTGCCGAGTTCTGCAGAAATTCATACACTTCAGGACTTGGAACATAGTCAGCAAAAGGGCGTATATAGCCTGTTTTATCTGATTCGTGCACTCATTGAACACGGAAGTGACAACGCACTGAATATGATGCTGGTCTCCGAACAGGTCTACGAAGTTACAACGGATGAGAGTCGACTTTCTCCTGAAGCAGCCTCGTTATACGGTTTGGGTAAAGTGCTCGCCTTGGAATATCCGCATATTACCTGTCGAAGCATTGATCTGGACGAAAGCGCAGGGGCAGATGAACTGTTTCAGGAAATGGGTTCCCAAGATCAGAGTTATACCTCTGCCTATCGTAGTGGGGTCCGTTATATCGAGGAATTGGGTGAGGTTCAAGCCGATGAGCTGACAGATTCTCCTGTCCATATTCAACAGGGTGGTGTGTATGTCATTACTGGAGGTACAGGCGGGATTGGTCAGGAAATGGCAAAATTTTTCGCTTCCCAAGCAGAGGTCAAACTTGTGTTAATTGGGCGTACCCCAGTGCCTGCAAGATCGGAATGGGAGACACTGCTTAATGACCCTGAGCTTGAATCCAAGACGGCTGCTCGTCTCCGCAATTTCCTGGAGATTGAACAACAGGGTTCAGAAGTATCCTGTTATGCAGCGGATGTATCGGATTATGAAGCGATGCAGGATGTACTGGCCGATGTCAGGGAAAAGCATGGGTCCATCACAGGAGTGATCCACGGTGCAGGTGTACCGGCGGTTGGATATTTGATCCGCAAAACGCAGGAAACGTTTGACGAAGTCCTTCATCCAAAAGTGCAGGGAGCCTGGATACTGGACCAACTGACCCGTCAGGATGAGCTTGATTTCCTGGTCTTTTTCTCTTCCGGTCTGTCGCTGTCAAGTGAGGTTGGACAAGGAGATTATTCAGCGGCCAATGCATATCTGGATGCTTTGTCTTACTCGCGCAGCAAAAGCGGCCTGAAGACCTTGTCTATTAACTGGTCTTCGTGGAAAGAAGCGGGCATGTCTGTGGATTATGGTTTTAATGTGGACGCCATTACAAAAGCCCTTCCGACCGAACAGGCAACGGCCGGATTTTTTGCAGCATTGAACAAAGAGGTGCCGCGTGTGTTGATCGGGGAATTTACATACCACCCACGGTTTGCCAAAGCACTGTTGACCAAATTTCCATTCCGATTCTCCGAAGAGATGACGAACAGACTGAAAGAAGCCGAGAAGTTGGAAGAGTCGCGTCAGGTGGCTCCTGCTGCAGCTAAACGAAACAAATCGGCGAATGCACATGTTGAACTCAAAGGAAAAGACGGCGAGGATTACAACAGCATCGAAAGGCAGATTGCAGGCATGTATAACGAAGTGCTTGGTTTTGAAGAGCTGGATATCCACGATAGCTTTTTTGATCTGGGCGGAGATTCTATTCTGTTAAATCGGTTATTCTCTCTGCTCGAAGAAGTCTATCCAGGCAAAATGAAACTAATCCATCTGTTTTCGTACACCAGTGTACATGCACTATCCCAATTTGTCATGACCAAGCTGGATATAAAACCGGCTGCTGAGCCAGCCCCACCGGTGGATGATTTTGAACAACTGTTTAAGGATATTGAAGCTGGTAACCTGAGCATTGACGATGCAGTCAAGAGCTTCGAGGATCGTTGAGGAAGGAGAACCCGATGAACCAAACAAGCCAGATGCTGAGAATCATTATTGAGAATGCAGCTGCGGGCAAGATTGATAAGCAAGTTGCCGCCCAACTGCTCAAAGGATTGAAATCGGAGGGGAAGCGAAGCGACTCTGAGGGAATCGCCATTGTTGGCATATCGGCCATGCTTCCGTCTGCGGATAATATCGGCGAGTTTTGGGACAACATCCGTGATCGCTGTGATTCCATTGCCAATTTTCCAGACTCTCGTCGTCAAAATATTGATGCGTACCTCCGATATGCGGGCTATGGAGAGGACATCAAATATAGTGATGGTTCCTATCTGAAAGACATCGATCAATTTGATTACAAATTATTTCGGATACCCCCACGGGACGCGGCACTAATGGATCCTTTTCAGAGGCTGTTCCTGCGAACGGCCTGGAGTGCTCTTGAGGATGCGGGATATGGTGGGAAAAGCCTGGCTGGCAGCCGGACAGGTGTGTACCTGGGATTTGCCAGCAATATTAAGGACAGCTACTTGCGAATGATCCAGGATATTGATATCCAGTTAACTTCGGATGCGGCCGTGGGCAATATTTCTGCCATGATGCCTGCACGAATCTCGTATCTTCTGGATCTGAAAGGCCCTTCGATGGTGGTGGACACCGCCTGTTCATCCTCATTGGTGGCCGTGCATCTTGCCTGCCAGTCCATTCGGAATGGTGACTGTGATATGGCACTTGCTGGTGGATTGCGTGTGAACCTGATGCCTCTGGATACGGAATATTACCGCGGGGGACTTGAAGCATCGGATGGACGGACCAGAGCCTTTGATCATTCATCGGATGGGGCTGGAATCAGTGAAGGGGTTGCTACCGTATTACTGAAACCGTTGAGTAAAGCGCTCAAGGACAAGGACCAGATCTATGCAGTCATCAAAGGCAGCGCCATTAATCAGGACGGAGCTTCCATTGGAATCACTGCTCCCAATCCGGAGGCCCAGGCTGATGTGATATCTAGAGCATGGGATCAGGCGGGAATTCACCCCGAGACCTTGTCCTACATTGAGACCCATGGAACGGGTACTAAACTGGGAGATCCGCTGGAACTTGAAGGCTTGGAGCTTGCTTTTCAGAAGTACACGGATAAGAAGCAGTTTTGTCCGATTGGTACTGTGAAATCGAATATGGGTCATCCCTATGAAGCGGCAGGTCTGGTCAGTCTGATCAAGGCGGCACTGGTTATCAAAAACCGTGAAATCCCGCCGTCACTTCATTTTGACAGGCCCAATGGACAGATCGATTTCAAGACATCGCCCGTGTATGTCAACACCAGGCTCCGCAAATGGGAAGGAAAAGAGTCTCCGATGCGCTGTGCGGTCAGTAGTTTTGGTTTTAGCGGAACGAACTGCCATCTGGTGCTGGAAGAAGCACCGGTTGCCACGGTTGCTGACGCTTCTTATGCGAAAATAGGTCTGGTCGTGTTGTCCGCCAAGTCTGAGCCAGCTCTGCGGGACCTTGTCACAACATATAGCCGTTTAATACAGGAAAAACCGCCCGCATGCCATCTGCAGGATCTGTGTTATACCGCGAGTGTTGGCAGAGGACACTATAACTTCAGATTGGCTATAGTGGCAGCGAATCTTGCGGATCTTGGACTGAAGCTGCAAGTGCTATCCTTGGCGGAAACGTGGAATGAACCTGAGTCATGGTTCAGTTATGGGGAGCACAAGATTGTACCTGCCAGCAAATCACAGCTGGAACCTGGTGACATGACAGCAGCGTCACGGAAGAAGCTCGATCGACGGGTACAGGAGATTACACAAGGCATTAACCTTTCCGAGTGGAATGATGAGGCAGGCGTATCCGAACTTGGTTCGTTATACGTCCAAGGGGCCGATGTGGATTGGGTGGAACTGTACAAAGGTACGGAGGTGCGTAGGGTCAGTCTACCTGTGTACCCTTTCGAATCTCATCGCTGCTGGATTGATCTCCCTGACGAATTGGTATCCAGACGTATCGACAGAGGCGCGGCAGTGTCTGAACAAGACACAGAAGAATTTCATTATACGATGCAATGGAGAACTGATGAGTGGAAACGTACAGGTAGCGGGATCTCCGTTTTACCGGGAACGGTATTGTTGATGGAAGGCAGGTCCGGTGCAGCTGATTCTGTAGCCCATGTGCTTGCACGTACTGGAGTGAAGGTGATCCGGGCAGCCCTGGGCTCTGTTTATGCAGACTTGAGTGATAATCGATATACACTTGGTGATCAGGAGTCAGATTATGACCTTCTCTTTGCAAGCCTTCGGGGCAAGTCGGTGGATCACATCATTCATGTTGGCTGTTCTCTGGATACCGGGCAGTCGGGTATTCAAAGTCTGAATGAATTGCAGAACAGTCAGCGCCGAGGTGTGTACAGTGTGTATTATTTGGTACGTGCTCTGATGAGAAGTGACTTTGCCGAGATTGCTGGTATGACACTGATTGCAATGAATGCTCACCATATTACGGGAGATGAATACGCTCAGCGGCCAGAACATGCGCCATTCCTGAGCTTAAGCAAGGTGTTGAACCGTGAGCATCCGTCCATTTCTTTCCGCTCCTTTGACATAGATGCTGATACCCCTGCAGATGTCTGGATCGAGGAAGCACTGGGGACAGAAGATCAGGGGGACTATCTGATCGCGTATCGTGGTGGACAACGTTACGTTGAAGAATTTACGCGTGTGCAGGTTGCAGGGGATACCCCAATATCTGTACGCCCTCAGGGCGTGTACCTGATTACAGGTGGTGGCGGTGGTATTGGTCTGGAAACAGCGCGTTTCCTGGCTTCCAAAGCTCCCGTGCGTCTGGCTCTGATCAATCGCACCCCGATACCGGAGCGTGTACATTGGGATAACCTGATGAATCAGCCCGGTCAAGCCAAGCTTTGCCGTTTCATTACAGCTGTTACGGAGCTGGAGGCCGCAGGTTCGGAAGTCTCCTGGTACAGTGCGGATGTGGCTGACCGGGAAGCGATGGATCGGGTAATTCGGGATATGCGTACACGTTATGGTGCTATTCATGGAATCATTCATGGTGCGGGTGTTGGTGGAGATCAACTTCTGGTAGATCGAAGTGAAGAACGATTCAGCGAAGTGCTGGCATCCAAAATATATGGTACCTGGAATCTGGACGAACTGACTCACAGTGACGATCTGGATTTCTTTGTGATGTATTCTTCTGTAGCGACGATGTTCAGTGGCGTAACGCAAGCAGACTACGTGGCGGCTAATGCCTACCTGGATGCCTTCGCCGATGAACGTTCCTTGAGAGGAAAACGAACACTCACCGTGAACTGGACAACATGGAAAGAGACTGGCATGTCGGTGGATGCTGGTTTCACCGCAGATACCATCTTCAAAACAGTCCTTACAGCACAGGCGATAAGAGGTTTGGAACAAGCCATGAACTCCTCCATTCGCAGGGTGCTGATCGGGCAACTGAACTTCAGTGGCGGCGGCGTTCGTTTGCTGGATAAAATGCAGGTTCGATTGTCCACAGAACTCAGTGGCAAAGTGGCTGAATATCTGCAAAGTGCTGCTTCCAAAACGAGGTCGACCAAGAAGGCTGGAAGTACTTCAAGCGGTGAAGTGAAATTATCAGGCAAGATCGAGGGAGGATATACGGCTACTGAACGGCATGTTGCCAGCGTATGCAAAGAAGTTCTGGGATTTGACGAGATCGATATCTATGAGAACTTTTTCGAGCTTGGTGCTGATTCCATTCTGCTGTTGAAAATTCACGCGGGACTTTCCAAAAGATACCCTGGCGTTCTTGCCGTAACGGACTTGTTTGAATTTTCGACGATTCACAAGCTGGCTGAATATATATTCAAGGAACATGGTGAATCGGAAGAAGATACGGTTACTGTACTGGGCGACATGGATGCTTCTGCAACCAGTGAAGAACAGACATCACCGGAAAATGCGAAGCAAGCAGAGACGTGTCCTCAAGATCAGCAGCATACAGGGCAGACGGCTTCTGGGCCATTGTCCGGGGATTTAGCCATTGTAGGGATGGCTCTGAATGTGGCTTCCACAACCGATGTATTCGAATTCTGGGAGCATATTCAAGGCAAGGTGGATCATATCCGTCCTCTCCCGGAACGACGACAACAAGATCTGGACTGGTATTTGCAAAATACAAGGCTGGACCTCCCGGAACTGGATTCCAAAGCGGGAGCTTTTATAGAAGACATTGACTTATTCGATTATTCATTCTTTAAATTATCACCGAAAGAAGCGAGTCTGACAGATCCCAATCAGCGTCTCTTCCTGGAGACCGTGTGGAGGGCCATTGAGGACGCGGGTTACGGCGGCGGGAAACTGGCTGGTTCGGATACCGGGGTCTATTTGGGTTATTCAACAAACACGGTTGATATGTATTCACGATTTATATATGAGACGGATTTGGGCGCTCTGCCGGATGCCGTGGTGGGTAACACACCATCCATCATTCCTGCTCGCATATCGTATTTACTGAACTTGAAAGGGCCAAGCATGTTGGTGGATACGGCCTGTTCTTCATCCCTTACAGCGGTGCATATTGCTTCGCGTGCCCTGTTAAGCGGAGAGTGCAGCATGGCCGCAGTGGGTGGAATCAAAATCTCAACCATGCCGATCACCAAAAAGAACGAAAACATGCTCCAGGGTCTGGAGTCTGGTGACGGAAAGACCAGAGCATTTGATGATGACTCTGATGGTGCCGGGCTTGGTGAAGGCATCGGAGTAGTCATGCTAAAAAGACTGGAGGACGCGCTTAGGGATGGGGATCAGGTGTACGCTGTTCTCAAAGGCACTGCCATGAATCAGGATGGCAGTTCAGCCGGCATTACGGCTCCCAATCCAGCGGCTCAACAGGAAGTCATTACGAAGGCCTGGAAACAGGCAGGTATTCATCCCGAAACGATCACGTACATGGAAACGCATGGCACAGGAACCGCACTGGGTGACCCAATTGAAATTAAAGGCATCCAAAATGCGTTCCGACAATTCACGGATCGACGTCAATTCTGTGCGGTCGGTTCCATTAAAACCAATCTGGGTCATACCTCTGAGGCAGCAGGTATGATCAGCCTGATCAAGGCGGCACTTGCTGTCAGGCATGGTGTGATTCCGCCGAATCTTCATTTTAACCGTCCAAACCGAAATATTGATTTTCATGCTTCGCCTGTATATGTGAATACACGATTACGACCGTGGAAGGTGAAGGACGGACCTCGTCGCTGCGGTGTCAGCGCATTTGGCATCAGTGGAACGAATTGTCATGTCATCCTGGAAGAACCACCAGTGATTAAACCTGTATCTGCACCAGCACGTCCTCATTTGCTGGTATTGTCTGCTCGATCCGAAGAGGCACTTCAGCGGCTGGTTGCTGAATATGTTCGTCTGCTGGACCGAAACGAGCGATATGAACTCGTAGATATGTGCAGTACAGCAAGCACAGGACGGGGGCATTACCCGTTCCGGTTATCACTTATGGTACGGGATACGGAAGGTTTGCTGAATACGCTAAGACAGCTGGAGAACAGATCATTCCAATCCATTGCACTGCCGGGAGTTGAGTTCGGTGAACATCGTACTGTTCCCAAGAGTAAGAAGGATAGGGCAGCTGGTGAAATGACCGAATCGGAAAAATTGGGTCTGAGCCAATTAATGCGTTCGGCCATTCAGAGCTTTGTACAGGATGGACGCGAGTCGGAGTATTTGTTAAAGCAGATTGCCCATCTGTATGTACAGGGAGCAGATGCGGACTGGGAAGAACTGTACGCAGGTGAACATGCTCGCAAAGTCAGCTTGCCCGCGTATCCGCTGGAACGGAAGCGCTGCTGGATCCATATTCCCGAACGTCCACAGCTGCGCGAGGTCTCTATAGAAGAGGCCGCGGCTCCACTGCATTATGCGGCTATGTGGAAAGAAATGAATCGAATATCAATGGATCAGCATGGAGGCAGTACAGAGCCAGTTGTGATATTGATGGATAGAAGTGGTATTGCCTCATCCGTAGCCGGGAAACTGGAAGCGGAAGGGCGGCTCGTGATCAAGGTTTACCGCGGAGAGTCCTATACCAATCAAGCCAACGCCGAATTTACCATTCGATCATGTGAAGAAGATTATGAACGGTTCATTCGAGCGGTGGAGCCTTATAAAATCTCGCAGCTCCTTCATTTCTTTGCACTGGATCAGCATGCGGATGAAGGTACTGTGGGCGAATTGGAGGAGTCGCTTGATCGCGGCGTGTATAGTCTGTTTTATCTGTCCAAAGCGATGTCCAAGATTCATTTCAAACGACCAGTCGATCTGGTACTGGTGACATCTTGTACACAAAGCGTTACAGGCAGTGAGCCGTACATTCGTCCAGAGCATGCACCCATGGTTGGGCTTGGCAAGACTATCTGCCATGAGATGAATCAATTCCGCTGTCGAAGCATTGATATCGATGACGAGACACCACTAGATCAATGGTTGCAGGAAATTCGTGATCCTGACACGTTATATCTTGCCGCTTATCGTAAGGGGCGTCGATATGTCCAGGAGATGGGTGAAATCCCAATTTCCTTGCTGCCCGACCAACCGATACACATGCGTGAAGGTGGTGTGTACCTCATCACTGGAGGGACAGGCGGGATTGGACTGGAGACGGCGAGTGCATTATCTTTAGCGCCGGAGAAAATCAAACTTGTGTTGATGAATCGTTCACCGTTTCCAGAACGGGCAACATGGGAAGATGTGCTGTCCTCAGGTGAGGAAATCAAGTTAACTGCTCAGATTGGGCGGATCAAAGAGATGGAAGCTCGGGGCGCAGAAGTACATCTATACAGCGTAGATATTGCTGATCCTCTTCAGCTCGCATCGGTGCTAAGCAAGATCAGACAGCAGCACGGACCCGTGTCTGGTATCATTCACGGTGCTGGTGTGGCTGGAGAAGGTTTCCTGATGAACAAAGAACGTGAAGCCTTTGAACGTGTCATGCGGCCTAAAGTGCTGGGGACATGGAGTTTGGATCAACTGACACGTGCGGACCATCCGGACTTCTTTGTCATGTTCTCAACGGCTACAACGTTCTTTAGTGAACCTGGACAAGGAGACTATACTGCTGCCAATGCCTATATGGATTCGTTTGCGGCACATCGCAGGCAGGCAGGTCTGTCCACCCTTGCCGTGAACTGGACCGCGTGGAAAGAAACCGGCATGGCCCGGGATTTTCATGCCAATTCAGATGGGGGATTCAAGGCGATTACGACGGCCAGAGGTATACAGGGACTGCAAGAAGCCATGGGCAAGGATGTAACCCAGGTTCTGATCGGGGAACTTAACCGGGAGGGAATCTATCAGCATGTCTCTGATGACATGCCGCTCATGCTGTTCTCTTCTGACATTAGCGAAGCTATTGAAACCGGAAGCAAGGGGAATGCCAGTCGTGCACAGGAAGAATCGGGCGACATGAAGTTGTTGGGCAGGACAGACGAAGATTATTCCATCATTGAGAGCGCCTTAGGTCGATTATGGAGTAAGTCACTTGGGGTCAATGAACTCAGTATTTATGATGATTTCTATGAGCTGGGTGGAGACTCCATCTTGGGTCTCAAGATCGCCAATGGTCTCACCAAAGAGTTGTCGATCCTGGTGAATACAGCAGAGATCCTGATGTATCCAACCATTGCGGAATCGGCTGCTTATCTGGAAGAGTCTTATGGTGTCTCCATCAGCGGAGATTCCGAGGGAACACTGCCTGTGCTGACTCGTGTGGAGCCCCAACCGTATTACCCGGTTTCTTCTGCGCAGAAGAGATTCGTAGTTCTGGACCGGCTTGAGGGTCAAAATACCAATGCAAACATCCCAAGAGCCTCCATCATGGAGGGAGATTTTGAGCACGGGGCATTTGAACAGATCATTCGCAAGCTGATTCAACGTCATGAATCTTTCCGGACTTCCTTTGAATTTCTGGACGGAATTCCATATCAGAAGGTGTGGGACCAGGTCGACTTCAACGTCGGTTACTCGGAGTCCACTCGGGAACAACTCACCGAGAAGCTCCTTGGTTTCGTGAAACCTTTTGAGCTGGATCAGGCGCCTTTGTTCCGCTTTGAGGTGGTTAAGCTTGATGATCGTGTACACGCCGTATTTTTTGACATGCACCACATTATTACGGATGGCATGTCGATGGACATCATTATGCAGGAGATCATAGATCTGTATGAAGGGCGTGAGCTGAAACCACTCACCATCCAGTACAAAGATTATGCGGTGTGGCATAATGCCTTGCTCTCTTCCGGTGCTCTGCTCAAACAGGAAGAGTATTGGCTGAATCTGTATGAGGATTCTATCCCGCAGCTCAAATTGCCTACCGATTATCCTCGTCCTTTGGCTAATGAATTCGAAGGAGATCAGGTTGTATTTATCGGCAATGAAACATTGACTATGGATCTGGATCGCATGGCTGCCAAGACAGGAACAACCTTGTTCATGTTGCTGCTTGCAGCGTACAACGTGTTGCTTTCTAAATATGCAGATCAGGATGATATCGTTGTAGGCTCTCCCATTGCGGGCAGATCTCACGCTGATCTGGAGGATGTTGTTGGTGTGTTTATTAACATCATCACGATTCGTACCAAACCAAAATTCGGGAAAACATTCCTGGAACTGCTGGCTGAAGTTAGGGAAGCTGCCTTGAAATCTTACGAGAATCAACAGTTTCAGTTCGAGGATCTGGTGCGGAAGCTTAACCTGAACAGAGACAGACACCGCAATCCTTTATTTGATGCGATGTTTGCACTTCAGAATGTAGGTACAGTGGACGTTACAGTCGGCAAATTCACCACAACTCCGTATGAGTTTGGAGCTGCGGAAAGCCGTTATGACGTGTATCTCGAAATCATCGAGAAACATGACAAGCTGCGATTTAATCTGGAGTATCGGACCAAGCTCTTCAAACGGGAAACGGCGGAGAAGATGCTTCACGATTATGTAGCGCTGCTGCAACAGTTATTGCTTCATCCGGAACAGAAGCTTGGTGAGATTGAACTGGAAAGCAGCAAGCATATGCTGGTTTCTTACGATTCAGCCGCAGAAGATCTTGATTTTAATTTCTGATCAGGGAGAGCACGGCTTCTCCCCCACAAACAGGAGGAACAGGGACGATGAAGAAGATCGGGGTAATTGGAGCAGGGGTGATGGGCCGCGGTGTAGCCCAGAGTTTTGCACAGACAGGTCATGAAGTTGTCTTGGTGGACATCAAGGATGAAGTGCTGGAGATCGCCGGAGAAGAGATCTATAACAATATCCGAATGCTGAAGTTATTCAAGAAAGTAGAGGGACTGGAAGACCCGGAGATTATTATGGAGCGCATCCATATGACGACGGAACTGGAGATGCTTCGTGAAGCGGATATCATCGTTGAAAATGTGAATGAACAGTGGGACATCAAAAAGGAAGTGTACGGCCGGATCGACTCGATCTGTCATGAGGCATGCATATTTCTGGTGAACACTTCATGTATCTCGATTACCAAAATTGCGGCATTAACCAAACGGCCTGATCGGGTCATTGGTACCCATTTTATGAATCCGGTTCCCTTGAAATCAGCCGTTGAAGTGATTAAGGGGATGCATACCTCGGAACGTACCATTGAAGAAGTAACTGAACTATTGTCATCGATCGGTAAAGAGACGATTCTGGTTAACGACTATCCCGGATTTGTCTCAAACCGCATTTCCCATCTGTTTATGAATGAAGCTGCTTTTGTTCTTCAGGATCAGGTGGCTACAGCACGTGAGGTGGATGATATTTTTGTTAAATGTTACGGCCATACGATGGGACCTTTGGAGACTGCGGATTTAATTGGCTTGGATACCGTTGTGGATTCTCTTGATGTGCTGTATCAGAGCTACCAGGACCCAAAATTCCGTTGTTGTCCTTTACTGAGAAAGATGGTGCACGCCGGACAGATCGGAAGAAAATCAGGGGAAGGTTTCTATAGTTACTAATCAACGACATGAATAATTCATGGCATAAACAAGCTTTATTGCGTATTCAAAACCATTTTAATGAGGGAAAGGGAGTTATACACATGGAAGAAGTTAAAGGTAGAGTTCGCAAGTTTTTGGGTCGTTTTTTCAAAAAGCATGAGCTTCAGGACGACGAGGACATCTTTGCCCTTGGTTTTGTGAATTCGTTGTTTGCGATGCAGCTGGTTATGTTTCTGGAGAAGGAATTCTCCATTCGTGTCGACAATAAAGATCTGGATTTGCAGAACTTCAAGTCCATTAATGCCATCGTTGAGCTTATTGAGAGCAAGACGGTCAGTTCCTAAAACCGCCGATTCTCTCCCCAGTACAGTGTGAAAAATGTGCATTCATCCGGTCCCATTATAGGAGGTTAACGTGTTGAAAATGGAATTGAGCGAACAGCAGTTACACTGCAAGCAGGATGCTGCATCATTTACCAATCAATATATCGTCCCGTACGCAGGCTTGCACGATAGAGAAGAACGGCTTCATCCAGAGGTGATCGACTCGCTGAAATCCTCAGGTTATCTGGGTTCTATGATTCCTCGGGAATATGGAGGTATGGGGCTTGATCCGATATCAGTTGGGGTGCTGAACGAGGAGATCGGAAGAGGATGTTCATCCGTACGAAGTCTGCTTACGGTTCACGGTATGGTTGCCATAGCCATTCAGAAGTTTGGTTCTGAAGAGATGCGTTCCTATTGGTTGCCACGTCTGGCCTCGGGTGAAGTCATTGGAGCCTTTGGTTTGAGCGAACCCGGAGTCGGTAGTGATGCCAAAAGCATCGAGACCGTAGCCGAATTCAATGGCGAAGGATATGTGTTGAACGGGAAGAAAAAGTGGATCACGATGGGTCAGCTTGCTGACCTATTTCTCATCTTTGCCCAGGTGAATGATAAACCAACCGCGTTCCTGGTGGAACGGAACAACCCAGGATTGAAGTTACAGCCGATCAACGGGATGTTGGGGGTTAAAGGCTCGATGCTGGCGGAACTGCATCTGGAGCATGTTTACGTTGAATCCGATCGTATGGTGGGGAGTTCAGGTATAGGTGTCTCTATGGTGGCCTTGCATTGCTTGGATTATGGTCGTTATACCGTAGCTTGGGGCTGTGTTGGACTGGGACAAGCCTGTCTGGATGCTTCGCTGAGTTATGCAGGCAGCCGCCGTCAGTTCGGAGTCCTCCTGCAGGAAAATCAGTTAATTCAGAAAATGCTGACGGAGATCATAGTGGATGTGAAAGCGGCGCGGCTTTTATGTTATCAATCCGGATATCTGAAAGAAGTGATGGACCCGGATTCCATTATGGAAACCTGGACGGCGAAATACTATGCGGCAGATATGGTCAACAAGGTAGCGCACCGTGCGGTACAGATTCATGGAGCCAAGGGCTGTAGTGCGGAGTATCCGGTGGAGCGATTTTACCGGGATGCTCGTGTGAATGAGATTATCGAGGGCACCACACAAATGCATGAGATGGTTATTGCTTCATATGCTGCGAGTACCTATGAATCCGTACAAGAGGAGGCTGTTCTGTCATGAAAAAAATAAAATGTGTAATCTGGGACTTGGACCATACGATTTGGAACGGAATTTTGCTGGAGGATGAACAGGTCACGCTGAAAGAAAATATTGTGGAAGTTATCTGTACTCTGGATGAACGAGGAATTCTGCAATCGATTGCCAGCCGTAACGATCATGAACTGGCGATGGCCAAGTTGGAAGAATTCGGTCTACGCGAATATTTTATCTATCCACAAATCAATTGGAATGCCAAATCCCGATCGGTGAAAACCATCGTGGAATCCATCAATATCGGAATGGACACGATTGCTTTTATCGATGATCAGCCTTTCGAACGTGAGGAAGTATTATTTACTCACCCCGACGTCCTCTGTATCGATGCGATGGCCTATCTTGAATTAACAGATATGGATGAGATGAAGCCACGTTTCATTACCGAGGATTCTGCCTTACGCAGAAAGATGTATATGAATGATATTGCCCGCAATGAGAAGGAGGAGGAGTTCGAAGGTACTCAGGATGAATTCCTGGCCTCCCTTGGCATGATCTTCACGATCTCTGAAGTGAAGGAAGGGGATCTACAGCGTGCAGAAGAACTGACGGTCAGAACACATCAACTGAACGCCACAGGTTATACCTACTCTTACGAGGAACTCGATCAATTCCGGTATTCTCCACGCCACAAACTGCTGATTGCGGGACTGGAAGACAAGTACGGTACGTATGGCAAAATCGGCCTGGCGTTGCTCGAATTAAATGACGAAGTGTGGACACTGAAACTGCTGTTGGTGTCCTGCCGCGTCATGTCCAGAGGAGCAGGTACATTGCTGCTGCATCATGTGATGCGTATGGCTAAGGAAGCGAATGTCCGTTTGCAGGCCGAGTTTGTATCAACAGATCGCAATCGTACGATGATGATCACTTACAAATTTGCCGGATTCCGTGAGATTGAGCAGAACGGAGATTTTTATTTGTTTGAGAGTGATCTAAGCATGATCCAGGATCAGCCTGCGTATGTGTCCATGGAAGTTATCGCGTAAACCCAATCTAAGAGGCGAGGTGTTTAATCAATGGAAAAAATAGCATTTCTGTTTCCAGGGCAAGGTTCTCAATATGTAGGGATGATGAAAAACTTCTATGATCAGTACGAGATTGCAAGACAAACGTATGAAGAAGCCAACCATATTCTGGGCTTTGATTTGGCCAAATTGAGTTTTGAAGGCAGCCTTTTTGATCTGAACAAACCTTCCAATATGCAGCCGGCATTGTTGACAGCGAGTGTGGTTGCCTATCGTGTCTACATGGAGGAGATCGGGATCAACCCGCAATTCTGCGTAGGCCACAGCCTGGGTGAGTATGCAGCTCTAGCGTGCTCCGGTGCTATGACATTTGGTGATGCTGTGCGGATCACCAAGCGACGCGGGGAATTGACGGAACTTATCGCAGATGAAGCAGATGGAGCCATGACCATCATTGATGGCGCCGATGAGGAGATGATCCGCAGAGCCTGCGAGCAAGTGTCAACCGATACGGCTTGGTCTGCGATTTCCTGTTACAATGCTTCGAGCCAGTATGCCATATCCGGTCATCAGGATTCGATTGAACAAGTGGAATCCATCCTGCTGGACCAGGATGCCCAGACAACCCCGTTGATGATGAGTGCGCCGTTCCATAGCCGCTTGATGGAGTCGGCTGGTGAACAGCTTGGGGTGGAACTTGCCAATTATCGTTTCCATCCATTCAAGTGGCCTGTCGTATCCAATGTTACCGCCACGCCATACACCGAAGCCGGGCGAATTACGGGACTTCTCCAAAGGCAGCTGTCCCAGCCGGTCAAGTGGGCACAGACGATGCAATATCTCAAGAAGCATGGAGTTACGCTGACGATTGAACTTGGACCCAAAAATGTCCTGAGCGGACTGGTAGAAATGGATAAGCTCGGTATGAAGTCTTTTGCCTACGGACAGAAAGAGGATCGTAAAGCACTGAAAGAGTTACTGGATCAGGCTGTTGTATCCAGACCGAGACCAACGGTAGTAACGAAATGTATGGCTGCGGCTGTAGCTACACCTAATCGGAATTGGGATCAGGAGGAATATCAAAAAGGAGTCGTTGAGCCATATAAACAGATTCAACAGCTTCAAGAGGAGCTTGAGGCGGCGGATCAGGCCCCGACTACGGAGCAGATGAAACAGTCGCTGGGATGGCTCGGAACGATATTCGAAACCAAACAAGTAGAGCAGGAAGAACGGGATGACTGGTTCCACCAGATCCTGGACGAGACGGGGCAGTATTATTTGTGGAGTGACCTGAAAGTTACTACGGCATAAACAAGCACGTGTACAACAATCAACCGGCAGGACAGGTGTGATCAACACTTGTTGTGCCGGTTTACTATGTATTCGGGGTGAGATCATGGATATCCATCTACTTAATGTTATGATGTCGAGTGATAAATTTAAGGAAGAACGAGCGTATTGGCAGAAACAACTAGATGGCGATATTCATATTGGAACGTTGTTTGATGGAATTCTGCAACCTTCGATACAGACTGGAGAACCCAACGTACAGATCCTTTCCTTATCCTTTCCAGATGAATTGTCCGCAAGATTGATCCGCATGAGTGGGGGGTCAAATTTGGCGTTGTATATATTGCTCTTATCGGGATTTCAACATCTGTTGTATCGTTATTATGGACATCAAGATATGTTGCTGGGTATGCCCCTGACTCCAGAACAAGTCGAAGATTTTCGAAGTTCCCACTTGCTCGCAATTCGTGGAAAAGTAGACGAGACAGCATCGTTCAGACAATTGGTATTACATACCAAATCTGAAGTCATGTCCGCCCGAACGTACTGGCATTTTCCTTACGATAAGATGGCAGAGAAGCTGGGGCGGCTTCCCGAGGAGTGCGAGTTGAAGACGGTCCTGTATATGAAAGGAATCCATGAGGAACCTATTCTGGATGAAGGAGCCCATTGTTCACTGGCGTTTGACCGGGTAGATCAACGACTTCAGATGACTCTCCGTTATGGTGCCATATCCCTTGAATCCAGCCAACCTGAGCGTTTATGTTCCCACTACATACGATTGCTGGAACAGACAACAGCCTTACCAGACCAACCGCTATCCATGAGTCAGCTCCTTTCTCTGGAAGAGGAGAATGAAATCATGGAAAGATGGAACAGGAGTCCACGTTTGTTCCTGCCGGAGGCACGTTCTGTCTGTGCTCTATTTCTTGAACAAGTAAACAGAACACCCAACCAGACTGCGGTTATAGAGGGAGATCGCCAGATTTCGTATCAGTCTCTGGAGGAGCAATCCAATCAGCTTGCCCGTCTCCTGATTGCTTCTGGGGTGACTGCGGAGAGTCCAGTCCCCGTTATGATGGCAGGCTCCATGGAGTTAATCATTACAATCCTGGCGGTGTTCAAAGCAGGAGGAACCTATATTCCTCTTCATCCTGAATATCCCATGGAGCGTATACGCCATATTTTAATGGAATTGGATGCCCGCATTATTCTTACGGGACTGTTGGAAACGAATGTACATCGAGCTTTAGAGGAGATGACATTGGCTATGCCTTCAGGCTCAGGCATAGAAATGATTGAGCTGGATGCTGCCCCATGGAGAATAGAAGATGGAAGTGGTTTAAGTTTCGTACCCGACATGAATGGTCTAGCCTACATTCTGTATACGTCCGGCTCAACGGGTGAGCCCAAAGGGGTCGGAGTAGAGCAACGAAATCTGAGTGCATACGTGAACGCTTTTCAAGCCGAGTTTCAACTAAATTCAACAGACAAGGTGCTTCAACAAGCAGCGAGTACCTTTGATACTTATATGGAAGAAGTGTTTCCTGCATTAACTGCCGGGGCAACACTGGTTATAGTTCAACGAGAACAACTGCTGGATATCCACGGACTGGTGCAGTTACTGGACAGACACAAGGTCACCCTTGTCAGCACTACACCTCATATCCTGAGGGAACTTAACCGGATGCCCAATCTTGCGAGTGTTCGCACCATTATCAGCGGTGGAGATGTATTGAAGATGGCGGATATTGGACATCTGCTCACCTATACCAATGTATACAATACGTACGGCCCCACCGAGACGACGGTATGTGCACTCTATGAGAAGCTGTCATCAGAGACTGTTGATCCGATTCCAGTGGGGCGCCCTATTCAAGGTTATTTTGTGTACATTGGAGATCGTCATGGACGAATGTTGCCCGTAGGCGTACCCGGAGAAATATGTATTTCGGGCAACGGGGTGTCTCGCGGGTACATAGGATTGCAGGAATTGACAGATCAGAAGTTTGTCGAGTCACCGTTTGTTGAAGGAGAGCGGATGTTTCGCACAGGGGATATAGGAATGTGGACAGCGGAAGGCCGCATGTTGTTTCTGGGAAGGATGGACAAGCAGGTTAAGGTCAGGGGTCATCGGATTGAATTGGCAGAAGTAGAGCGACATCTGAACCGTTACGGTCCAATTGACGAATGTGTTGTACTGACGACCGGAGTCGAAGGTGAGAAGGTGCTGACCGCTTATATTGTGGCCGATACGGAACTGTATGTCATGGATATTCGCCAATATCTGATGTCATTGTTGCCCGAATATATGCTGCCTTCAAGATATATTCAAATATCACATATGCCGCGAATGATCCATGGGAAGATAGATACACGAGAGTTATTGAACCAGAAGCAGTCATTACATTTTGGCATGAACTATGCACCGTCTACGAATGAGCTGGAACACCAACTGGTGCAAGTTTGGCGTACATTGCTGGAGATGGAACGGATCGGTATTGACGACGACTTCTTTCAGCTTGGCGGGCACTCCCTGCTTGTGATCCGAATGGAGGTTGAACTGGAGAATCTCGGTATTCGGGTCCTGCCTTCCATTTTGTATGACAATCCCACCATAAGGATGCTTGCAGCAGTTCTGGAAGAGAATCCCGGGCTTGCCGATTCATATGAAAGTGAAAATAACGGACAGCCATCTGGCGTTGTAAAGGTTAACAAGACGTCATCATCATTGGGTATGGAGCATTCACAGCTAGCCCATTCCGGTGGATATCAGCCTTTTAACGAAGTCTTTTTCAAATTATGCTTCTATAACTCTCTATTTCCCATTGTATTGCAACAGAACAAAAGCATACATCCGTTTTTCATCCATCATGTGGATGAGTATCTATGGTCTGAGAATAAGCAATTTCTTGTGAATGGTTTCTTCTCCTGTCGCAAGGATACAGACATTCTGGACGATCTGGGCATTGGTTATGAAATGGTAAAAGCTAGCGAGGACATTATACAGGATGTCAGTCGAGCGGTTCTGAATGACAAACCGGTTATTGTCTGGGTTGACGTCTACTACACATCCATACGCAATGATACGTATCTCAAAAAGCATATTCCACATACCTGGCTTGTATACGGTGCTGATCCGATCAACCAGACGTTTACCGTGATGGAGCATAAGCATCATGATAACTTGTCGTATGAAGAACGAATTGTTAGTTACCAGGATCTGTCGGATAGCTATCATGGCTATATCGAGCATTTTAATATGGAGAATCACACCTTCTATACGTTCTACAATAAGCATTATCCGGTGATACATCAAAGAGATGCCAGTTCGAAACAGTTGGAGGCTTACTGGAAGATCTATGTGGATCATATTGAAGAGCAACAGGAGCGGATAGAGAACAGTCTGGCAAGACTGGAGGAGAGTATGCCACAGTTTGAGGCCGTTGTTCAGGATCAACATGTAGTGTCTTCCATAGCAGAGGATTGGGTCATTTCGCTTCATAAATTGATTAGTGCCAAAAAGGCCGAGGTGTATCGTTGTGCCAATCTAACTGGCGCGGATTCCAGATTGACACATATTCGTGAGCGCATTGTCATGGAGTGGAGTGACATTCGCGCAGTTCTGGCCAAGTATGTGCTTACTTCTTCATATAAACCAACATCATTTCATAAACTCCCTGAGATATACAGAAATATAAGTGTGCTTGAACGGGAGTATTACGATGAGTTGGTTAAATCTCACATGATGGGGAGGATCTGAATGAGTGAAATCATGACATTGGAGACTCAAATAATACAGGTCATCGACAAGGTTATGGAGTATGGAACGGATATTCAGATGGATCAAGCCTGGGGGGAACTTGGAACGAATTCACTCGATTACATTAAAATTGTGGTGGAGATGGAGAAAGTATTCAACATTGAGATAGACGATGATCAATTGGCATTTGTGCAAACCGACACCATAGCCGATTTCAGGGATTACCTGGTCAGCCTCATTGAAGGAGATTCGGAACATGAGCCGGACTAAACGAATAGGACAGATCTGGTTCCGGCTTTCGATTCAATTACCCGTGGCTGCACTTATCATTATTGGATTAACTGTGACAGCATTAGTGACGTTAGCCATGCAATTCCATACGACCTCCTATCTGCGCAGTGAGACGGCAACGGCAACTGCAGGGTCTGAATCACTGCAAGGGGAGGATGTCAAAGTACACATTATAGCTGAATTTACAGAAGAGCCTATTACGGGGTTTCAGAAGGGTGACTCCTTGATCTGGTACACAGAGGAACAAGGTAAACGTTACGCTGCCCAGATCCTTGAGGTTAACCAGGACCCCACATCATCTACGACTCGAATTACAGCTGAAGGTGTATGGAATGAAGAGCTGGCGGAGCGGATGAAGTTATCCCATACAACCGAGTTCCCGATTGTTACCGAGGTACAATCCCAGAGCCAGACCGTACTTGAGAGCTGGATATCCTAGAGGAGGATGGCATGGAGAATATTTCACTGAGCAAACGAATCCGTACATTCGCCAAACCCTACCGAATCAGCTTGATTACCATGTTGTTCTGCGAGCTAATCATGGTGGTGGTGGATCTGATTGGACCGCTTATTTTTGCCATCTTGATCGACGAAGTATTCTATCACCGTAATCTTCATTTCTTCGGCTATGTTATTTTGACTTATATTGCTTTGTATGTAGGTGTAAGGGCTCTAAGTTGGATCATTAAATCCATCTGGATCTACCTGAATGTTAAATTTCTATTTGATATTCGAAAAAGTTTATTTGATCGCATTCTTCATTTTAAAGCATCTTATTTTCAAAAAGCCCAGACCGGTGATCTGGTCACACGTCTAACAAGAGACACGGATTCTGTCATGCAGTTAATAGAGTTAATCATTTTTCAGATGGCAGCTCCATTTACGAAATTGCTGGTTTCGTTTGTTTTTTTATTTTATCTCAATCCGTATATCGCCCTGGCCATGATGGTGCTGGTTCCGGTTTCGGTCTGGGTATCACAGTATTTTAATCGTAAGATGACCAAGCAGCAGACCATTTTGCGTGGGAAATACGGCCATTTTGTCAGCTGGATGCTGGAGATGCTTCAAGGCATGAGAGATATTCGTTTGTTGGGGAGTGGCAGAAGGGTCACTACACTGTTCACGGGACAGAGCGCAGACGTTATTCGTCTCGACAATCAGACAGAAGTCATGAAATGGATGTCTACCCGCTCTAATGCATTTATTTTTTTGCTATCAGATCTGTGTATCTATGCCATTGCGGGTGTGCTTATTGTTCAGGGACAGCTTACGGCAGGAGCCTTTGTTGCCATTATGTCGTATCTGACCAAGAATAATCAATCCATGATGATGATCTACGAGGCGGTTGTGAATCTGCCCAAGCTGACGGTACAGTCCCGCAAAGTCTTTGATCTTCTGGATGAAGAGACGGAGAGGAGCGGTGGTCAATCTGAAGTTGAGATGGAAAATGGGGAGACGTCATTCGAGCAAGTGAGATTTCGGTATGATGAACAGGGTCCCTATGTGCTGGACGGTCTCACGTTGGAGATCGGTGCTCATGAATCTGTTGCGCTTGTAGGTAAGAGTGGCTCGGGCAAAACAACGATTGTGAACATGCTGCTCGGTTTCTACACCCCGGAGGAAGGGGAGATTCGAATTGGTGGCAGGCATATAGATGACTATTCTCTGTCTCGACTGCGCAAGAGAGTAGGAATTGTGCAGCAGGAGGCCATTCTGTTCCATGAAACCATCCGTTACAATTTGATGCTTGGCAGCGCTCACGCGGATGATGATCAATTGCTGGAGGCATGTGATCAGGCCTATATTGGAGACTTTATCCGTTCTCTTCCTCAGGGTCTGGACACCGTTATTGGTGCAGGGGAAATGGAGTTCTCCGGTGGACAAAAGCAGCGTCTGTCTATCGCCCGCATTTTTCTGAAACAACCCAAATTAATTATATTCGACGAAGCCACTTCCGCTTTGGACTATGAAGCTGAACAAGCGGTCCAGCATTCCTGGCAGAAATTGAGCAAGGATCGTGCTTCGATTGTCATCGCCCATCGTTTATCCTCCATCCTGAATGCTGATCGGGTTGCTGTTGTACATCAGGGACGCATTGTGGCTACAGGCACGCATGGATATCTGCTGGAGAATAGCGAGCACTACCGTGAGTTATTTGCAGAAGATTTCATCCGGAAGGAGGGACTGATGTCGTGACGAAGACACCGTCAACTTCCCGGTATGCACTCTTTAAACAGATTAAGCCGTTTATCAAAAATGCGAACCGTCAAATCTTCATTCTAGGTACACTGAAATTGGCCTTGACTGCTATTGCGCTCATGATCCCTTATCTGTACAAGCTGCTCATTGATCATGTCATGGTTGGACGGGAGCTTGGAATGTTACCCTATATCCTTGCTGGATACCTGGGCTTATTTGCGTTGGAGACAACCGCTCTGGGTTTACAAACGCTGTTCAGTAACCGGTTATTAGGTCGGACCAAGCTCGATTTGCAGCTGAACATGTGGAAAAAATTAGTGCGCATGAAGCCAACTTTATATGAGCGCTATAGTGCGGGAGATCTGAAGAATAGGCTGGATGGAGACGTCACACTGGTTAAAGACTTTATCTTTTTGCATTTGATTGATTATACGTTCAAATGGATCAGCGTAGGGGCGTATGTGGTTATTCTGTTATCGCTGAATTGGAAGATGGCTTTGCTGGGTTTTGTTATGCTTCCCATTTCCTTTGTCATCAGTTCCCGATTGGGCAAAAAAGCCAAAGTACTGGTCTCTGAATTCCGCCAGACTACCGGAGAATATGAGACATGGATATCGAACAGCTTCAGACACTGGAAGGAAATCAAGGCGCTGAATATGCAACGCAAAGAATCCATCAAGTTTGTGGGATATTGGAAACGTTTTGGCAAAATCAAATTCCGACATCTGGCATATACGTATGCCAATGAGCTGTACTACACCTTTCAGGATGACTTTATTAATAAGATGAATCTTTATTTTATCGGCGGGTTGCTGATTTTTCAGGGAGAATTAACAATCGGGGGACTGCTTGTTTTTCTGACATACTATCAACAGATGATTAACAACATTAATGAAATTAATGCCTCCAATGTTCAACTTCATGATGTGACACCTTCCATTGAACGGATCGTTGAATTGCTGGAACTACCCGTTGTACCACAGAGAAAGCTCGGACTACAGCCAGAGTTCCAAGGGCATCTCGAATTCAAGGATGTCTCCTTTCGTTATCAGGAGAATCAAAGTGATGTCTTGCATGAGATTAATCTGAACATCCAGCCTGGTGATTATACAGCGATCGTAGGCAGAAGTGGTTCGGGTAAGAGCACGTTAATCAAACTTATTCTAGGGCAGAATGAAACACAGCAAGGGGCTATTCTCGTTGACGGGCAGCCCATTGGTGACTTGGGATCAGACTACCTTTATCAACATATAGGGGTGGTTATGCAGGAGAATACCTTGTTCAGTATGTCCATCATGGATAATCTCAGACTCGTACAGCCACGGGCTACAGAAGAAGAGATACGAGAGGTTTGCCGCATGGCTTTGCTGGATGACTTCATTGAAGAATTGCCTGACAAGTATAATACGGTTCTGGGTGAGTCAAGTATTAAGCTGTCCGGAGGCCAGAAGCAGCGTTTGGCGCTTGCGAGGGTGCTGTTAACAAGACCCCGAATGCTTATTCTGGATGAAGCAACCTCTGCACTGGATAATGACTCGGAACGGAAAATAAATGAGGTGATCCGTAGGATCGCACAGCATATGACGGTGCTTGTGATCGCCCACCGGTATTCAGCTATTCAGGATGCCGAGCAAGTCATTGTGCTCGATCAGGGAGAGATTGTTGCTACGGGCACTCATCTGGAACTGGCCGGGCGGCATGAGGTGTATGACACGTTGTTCAAGGAGCAGCGGCAAGGTGTCGGGTCAACTGTCACCTGACGTAAATAGAATGATTCTAGGAGGTTAATGACATGACCATCTATTGTCCACTACCTTTGGAAGAGCACTATAATAACAATGGTTTTAGCTATCTGGATATAAACCAGATAGGGAATTTCACGACCTTTGGTTCCTCATACCCTGGAGACGAACTTCCTGATCAGGAGAATGTGCAATGGCGGGATGTTCCGTTTCATTTTCCTTTACGCAGACATGCATTTAATAATATAGAACTGGATAGGCAGCGCATTCCAGTACCATTGGATCTATATTCGACATTATATATTCTGGGTGCGGCAGATAATGGTTCATACCATGAATTCATTGATTTTGAACGAGCCGGAGAGCGGATGGGAAGAGCGTCATTGGATCTGACAAACTGGACCGAGACGAGCCCACATTATAATGAAGAAATTATGTTTCAATGTAGCGGGATGTGTACACAAAAGGGTATCTTACTGACATCCAAACAGCCTATTATTTGGTTCCAGCAGATTACGCTGGAAGAACCCATTTCATTTGACAAGATCCTATTGCCAGACAATCCATGCATGCATATCTTTGCACTAACCTTAGGGAAGGAGTGGAGTATATGAATATTCAGTCAAGAGAAGCACATACAGAAGGTGAAGATTGCTTTACCCTATGTGTAAGCAGCATTCTCAACTATAAAGAAATCACGAACTTCCTGGCGGTATGGAAGCAATGCGGGATGATGTACCATGAAGACCCGGAGAGAGGCACCCCGAAACTTGTCCCTACTTATATGACTGTTGAAAATGAGTTTCAACGCATTCATCATATTGATTTGAATATCGTCAGAACAAACGAACGGATCGAGGTTATCCAGGAAATCATGACGTTGCTTCAGCAAAACGAAGCAGTCATTGTATGGGTTGATGTATATTACATGAAATACAATTCACTTTATCAATTACTTCATTCGTCGCATTGTATTGTCTTGTCCGACTATGCAGATGGACAGTTTGAGTTTATTGATGATTTTTATCATTTGAAAGGTAATATGGATGAACAGACGTTATTTGAAGCGCTTGATCTAGGTCAGACGCCATTAATTCGTGAGGGTACGCGTTATCGTTATGCTACATTAGATGTTGGGAATGCCGTTGAGCAGGTGAAAGAGAGAGAGTTCTACGAAATGCTTCAACAAAATCATGAAATCATGGATGGAATATCCGGGCAGCTAACCAAACAGGTTGAGTGGTATGAATTGGTTAATCCGCATGTTGGTTTGCCTGCCATTGAAAGGTATATCGACGCTACACGTCAGCATATGCAAGATTCATCCGCATTGACGGAAGAATATCTGGACAATATGTATGGCGACTTGGCGGGCATAAGTAATAACAGATATTTGTATGGCCATTTCCTAAGAGAAGGAATACCGTACAATCCGGATATTTCTCAACTGGTGGAGACGTATGAATATGCTGCGCAACGATGGAATCTCGCGGCTAATATGACATTGAAAAGTCAATACCTGGATCTGGATCGTCGATATCATATGTTAGATCGAGTGCTGGGTAAAATCGGAGAAATTATAGCTCTGGAACAAGAGGCCCATGACTTGGTCAAACATCTTGTTGCCAGTTAAGGGTATCACTAATCTTACGAAAATCAAAAAGGCCCGTAAAGCAAACGTCGCTTTACGGGCCTTTTTGATGATTTGCTTCATATTAAGCAGCAACTTTTTTTCGTGACTGCATTCTTAGATACACTTGAGAGAAAATAACCGATGCGATTGCAACTACAGTCATGCCCCAGAAAATATTAGTATACGCTGAGGATAGCGGCATGTTTTGCATCGCAGTCAACGCTACACCAGTGACAGCAACGCTGAAAGCACCGCTGAAGAACTGACTAAGTTGGAACAATCCCATACCTGCACCAACCTGATCCATGGTCAGATTGCCAGACAATTCATTGGACACGCTGGTGGTTAGGGAAGAGAAGCCTACGCTGAGCAGGACATAGACAGCCATAATGGCGTAGATGTTATTGTCTGCAAATAAGGCGAATAGCCCGGCAGCTGCCAGTAGCAACCATGGTGCAAACTTCAGCAGCAACGTATTGCCATGTCGGTCAATCATGCGGCCGATTCGGTTGGACAGCAGCATGGACACGACTGCACCCGGGAAGATGACAAGTCCCGATTGAGCAGGTGTGAGTCCATATAGATGTGCCAAAATTTGCGGTAACAGAAACAACGTTGAGAAGTTATTAATGTACGATACAATCCCCAACGAGCTGAGCATCATATATTTTTTGTCTTTGAACAAAGCAGGTTGAACAAACGGGTCTGCCGCGCGCCGAATTCGGAGCCAGAACAGAAGCAGTGCCGCAGCACCGATAACAAGCGTGTACCACTGACGGGAAGTCAGGAATAACAACACACCTGTAGTACCGATGGCAAGAAGCACGGCACCGAGCAGGTCAAATGAACCTTTTTGCGGTGTTTCCCGAGGAAGCAGTTTAAAGAATACAGGAATCAAGAATAACGTTAATCCCGTAACGATAAACAGATCATGCCATCCCAAAAACTGAGTAATACTTCCGCCGATGACGGGACCAAGTCCAAGCCCCAGTGAACTCGCGGACATGATGACAGCCATCGATTTACCCCGGCGATCATTGGGAATATATCGGGTAATCAGTACAATAGCGAGCCCGGGAACCGAAGCAGCACCCGCAGCCTGGATCAGACGTGCAATGAGCAAAATGATGAAATGATTACTGAAGAACCCGAGAACGGATGCCGCACCAAGTAACGTAAGCCCGGTCGTGAATAATGTACGAATAGGTATGAAATCCGATAGACGTGAGAACGTAATCGAGGAAATGGCAAATACAATGGAATATCCTGTAACAATCCATGAGGAAGCGACGGATGTAAGCATAAATTCGGCAGCAATTTTGGGCAGGGCCAGATTAAACATCATTGTATTCATAACAACGAGTACAACGGTGAAGCCAAGCAAGCTTACAATTAATCCTTCCTGTATTCCGGTCCGTTCCCCTGATGATGCGGTTGCGGTGTTGTTCATAAAAACCTCCTAAAGTGATGTGTATTTCGCAACATTTCAGAAACGGTGTGTAACATTTGCAAAATGTAATATGATGTCAATCCCGTGCCTGACAGCAGGGGTTACATAACGAAATCATTAAAGTTCGATTGGTGTCGAACATTAGAAATATATCATGGATCTGTGTTAAAATACAATGGATAGTCTGAGAAAAGGAGACTACAGTATGAAAATTTTACATCATCCACAGGTATCAGATATTGAACTTTCCTCCGTATTGTATGCGTTAAGCGACCCGACCCGTCTTGGGATTGTTGCGGAAGCAGCGAGAAGCGGGGAGCAGCCGTGCAGTCATTTTCATGCACCTGTTGTGAAGTCAACGATGTCGCATCACATTCGTACCTTGCGGGAAGCTGGAGTTATTCGGGTCAGAGTGCAGGGCACTCAGCATTTTCTCACCCTGCGATCCGATGATCTGGAAACGCGCTTTCCAGGACTCCTGCAACCGTTATTGCAGGCCGCAGCTCAGACGAGCACAGATCCTTCCTAAATGTTGTCCTTTCTTCAGGTCGAAGAGGGGACATTTTTTATTTTCTGCTACTGCATGTTCAAAAAGTTAACGATTCAGCACCGAGAAGGTTGCGAGAACCTGAAGGAGGAGGAGCGGAGTGTAGGCAAACCTACATGAGCACCGGACTCCGAAGGTGAACGCAAGATTCGATGTCGAGTTCGCTTCTTGGGCTACTTCGTGATCAATTGGGGACTTTTTGAACAACCTTTAAAACTGATGCGACATTCTGTGTCGTACCTTGCCCTATATAATAACGGTGAACACACAAACCATATCGAAAAGAGGTTCACAACCATTGGCAAAAACGAAAAGAGGACGCGTCTTGTGGAGTCTTCCTTCCAGGGGCCGGGGAACATGTCCGGTGTGTAGCAGTACCCGAATTAAATTGTTGTATACGCAAACAAAAACAGACGGTACAAGTCTGAAAGTATGCAAGAAATGCTTCAAAGCTGTGCAATCCAGAGTGGATAAGGCACAAGTGTAACATAACCGGCCTGTTCTTCGGAACGGGCCATGTCTTTTGATATAATCGAATATATTAGGAATGGATGAGATGGGGGCGGGAAGATGAGTAACATGCATCGGATTCACTGGTTTGACGAACAGATTCGGGGTGGACGTTTTCCGAATAGCAGCTGGCTTGCCCGTGAATTTGAAATCTCCCGTCGTCAGGCTCAGCGTGATATTGAATATATGGCAAGTTCCCTGCGAGCCCCTTTGGTGTATATGGCAAAATATCGGGGCTATTGTTATGAGGATCAGACTTTTCGATTGCCCCATTTGTATATGACTGAAGAAGAGCAGCGTGTGCTGAAATATCTGGCACATCGCTATCGACATTACGATTATGATCAATCGGACGCGGTGAAACGTGTAGCACATTTGCTGGAGCGTTTTACGTTGGAGGAACAACCGATGGGAAGTAGTGAGCTTCCGGTATTTTCGGCGCAACCGAAACAACTGCAATTCTTTGAATTGTTGTCCCATGCCATAACTGACTTGCGCAGAGTACATATTCATTACAGGGATCACGATGGAGAACGGCAGTTTTCCTTGTGTCCATTAAAGATGATATCCCAGTTTAACGCCGATTACGTGGTGGGTTATGAAGCAGACCCTGTACAGCAAGTGGCCATTCGCTTGGAGGGTATTGTTCATGTATCAATCTTGGATGAGAGATTTGAGTACAGGTCAGATGCGCTCCTAGGTGGATGGGAAGAACCACTGCCTGTGCGTAAACCGTTTGTAGCTGAGATTCGCTTGAAAGAACTACAGCAAATGGACCTATGGCAAGGGTATCGTATCCAGTCTAGGCAAGATCAGATTTATTCGATTGAATTTTATGACACGGACGCTTTCTTGCAGCACTTGTTTATTAGCGAATGGGAGGAACTATTGTCTCCTGGGTGGCTTAGGCGCAAGCTTCAGCAAAGCGCGGAAGGATTAATGGACAGGCTCTCGATACAACGTAAGCAAAACGTGGAATAAAGCAGCATAGAGAGGAGAAGATCGGTCCTTGGCTGAGAATATTTTAGATAACCTCATCATGAAGCGGGAGTCCAAATCGTACGTCGATAGTCTGCATGCGATACTAACCCATACGGGCCAGTTTCAAGGTTCCAAGGTTGTACTTGCCGGATATACGGGCATGGCTTTCAAGCTGTCGGTGCATCGCAGACTACTTCCCATGTCGGTTACAGCGTATGGACAGTGGGGGGAAGCACATCGTCCCGGAGTCGATAACCTGGGGATATTCACGATCTGGGATGGGGGACGTACACGTCATTCCACGTTTGGTTATTACCAGCAGGATGCAGTGAACTGGGTGAGACGGAGTATTGATGAAGGCACTGGTGTAATTTACTGGATTCCTGAGTTCGGTGTTATTCATGGATATGATAACAGTGACCGCATCTTTTATGTGCAAGACGGATGGAGCGAGGAACCGCAGATTTTGTTGTATGACAATTTCGGCTTAAACTTTACCGGATTTTGGTATTGTCAGGTGTTTGGTGATCAGGTCCGCATCCCTGAACAACAGATGCTGCTGGAATCCCTGAGACTGGCGATTGAGGATTGGGATATTCCCTATCGTCTGTTACCTAATCAGAATATTGCTTCAGGTAAAAAGGCATATGATGTGTGGGTGGAGGCCCTGCGGAGTGGGGATTTCGATGAATCCGGTGCAGGTTATATTTTGGAATCCTTCTGCCATTCGCGATCCGAAATACGAATGTATTTGCAGGGTGTTCGAGGGATATGGAACGAACTGGACCACGCTTGTGCATGCTATGAACAGCTTGGGACGTTAATTGACCAAATGAAAGGATATATGGTTCAGCAGGAGAATAGCCGTGTCTTGCGACCAGACACCACAGAAGATCTAGCACAGGTACTAGTGAAGGCAAAAGCACTGGAAGAGCAGGCTATTGATTATTTTCGATTGATATCCAGGAAGTATCCTGACCGTAAAAGATCCACTATACCACGGTGGGGAGCACACTCCGCACGATAGAATGAGGGAGGAAGGAGTGACGGATGATGGCAGCCAAAGTATTGCAGGATTTGATTCGCTTCCCGCGAGCCCCAACCTCTGCTGATGCACACCTATCACGGAACGGTGTGGGTTCGTATACAGATGCGATGTACCTCATTTTATTGCACACACAGTGGATGGATTTCCCGCGTCACATGATTGCAGGTATGACGGCAAGTGCATTCCGATTAGTGGTGGATCGGCGTCTGACCGCAGAATCAATCTCGGCATACAACTGGATGGCAGAGAACTTTGTGGCGGCTGATTTTCTTGGCGTAACAACGGGACAACATGGTGGATTTTCATTTGAACCGACTTTTCCGCTCTATCAGAAGCAGGCAGTGCTTGACATAAAGGCGTCCATTGACCGGGGAATAGGTGCGATTCTCTGGCATGATCAATTTGTCATTGCTGCCGGATATGATGATGAGGAGCAGGTGCTGTTTATTGGAGAAAGTGAAGGACATGAAGTCATTCGTCTGCCCTATGATTCATTTGGCAGGAACAGTACGCCATACTGGTACTATCAGGTGCTGGAATCTCATGAATCTGTGGATCTATGGGAAGTTTGCAAGGAGTCATTAATTCAGGCCGTATACAAATGGGAAACCCATGACTACATGCTGCCGTCCCAGGATTATGCCTGTGGATCAGCTGCGTATACGGTTATGGCAGCTACTTTGCAGTCTGGAACATATGACACAGAACAAGCGGCAACTGTACTGCGCTATTATGCCAGATCAAGACTGGACATTGCCTCTTATGTTGCAGAGCTGGAGTACCTATCAGCTCGGATGGTTCATGTCATGCGTGAGTATACATTGCTCGCAGAACTGTATTCGGAGATTGTTGATGTAGTTAATGATTCAATCTCATGGAATACGAAGGAACCAGATTGTGTACAAAGGATAATTAAGCTTATAGGGAAGGCAGGGGCTACGGAACAACGTGCCATTGATGCCATTAAACGTGTCTTTCCAGAGACGATAGGCAATCGTTTTAAGGATGTTGGATTAAGATAATTGGAGCATGACAGAGAAAATTGAAAAACTCAGCAGGAATAAAACCGGACAGGCTACAGCCCATCCGGTTTATTTATATTGAACATATACATATCAGCCCATGTGATCCACGCTAATCATAACTTTTACAAGAAAAAATAACCAAAATTTTAATTTTGGGGTAATCCAAATCCCCTCTTGTTCCGAATATTATATTAGATGGTCTTTTTTGGATGATGATATTTAAGGACAACAGGGGGCGGGAGTATGGTACATAATCCGGAAACCATTCAGGAATGTATCGAACATGCACGGCAAAGGCTCTACCAGGTTGCAGCTCAATACCCGGAACTATGGCATCCGGAGGTTATTCGCCAATCCATGGTATTGGATGAGTTAATTAATGAATATAACAACGCAACTCGTGGGAGAACGATTACGAATCAGCTGAAATCATAACCTTTCTGAACAAAGAATTCCAAGAAGGAATTCCATGTGTTTGCCTTACTCTTTTACCGCCCCGAGCACAATTCCCTTAACGAAGAAACGCTGCAAGAACGGATATACGAGCAGAATCGGCAAAGCGCCAATAAAGATCTGAGCTGCGTTCACCGTACGTTGAGACATATTCTGGAGCTGCGTTGCATCCACGTTCATGTTGGAGAAATCCTGCTGTACGATTATAGTCTGCATTAACGTGGCGAGTGGATATTTGGAAGCATCATTCATATAGATCAGCCCGTCGAACCAGGAATTCCACTGACCTACCATCGTGAATAAAGAAATCGTGGCAATGGCGGGCATGGATACAGGCAGATAGATTTTGAACAGAGTTGTGATATGGTTGGCCCCATCAATAAATGCGGCTTCTTCCAGCTCTTTTGGCACGTTACGGAAAAAGTTCATCATCAGAATCAGGTTCCAGACAGCCACCGCTCCCGGCAAAATCAGAGCCCACATCGTATTCATCAGCCCAAGCTTCTGGATCAAAATGTAGGATGGAATCAATCCCCCGCTAAACAGCATCGTGAAGATGAAAAACCACGCATATAACGAACGTCCTTTAAAGTGCAGACTCTCCTTGGATAACGGATAAGCTGTCAGGAAGACAAGTGTCATACTGAGCAGTGTGCCAAGAATGGTACGTTGAACTGAAATCCAAAGCGCGCTGAGAAAGTTACTGTTACCAAATGTTTTGGTATAGGCGTCCACCGTAAAATCAATCGGCCACAGTGTTACCAGATTGGCGGATGCTGCCGCTTTACCACTGAAGGAAACCGCCAGAATATGGACCAGCGGCAGGATGCACAGGATCGAGACGGCCGCGATGAATATGAGGTTAAAACCATTGAATATACGGTACCCGGTTGTTTTGTGATACACCTTGATTCCTCCTCTACATTTTGCATAATTCGATTTGAATCGCTCGCGTGTACAAGATATAGACGAACTGAACCATTTCGATCTCTATCTTTCTTATTGAAAGTCGCTGTCTGGATTTATGCAAAATGCTTCTTAAAAAATACGGTAATTGGCGATTTTGTACGCCATCCGGTACGCAGAGATGACCAGGAACATCGCGACAAATGATTTGAATAGTCCAACGGCGGTCGCAAAGCTCATTTTGCCATTCAGAATTCCCATCCGGTAGACAAAGGTATCGATAATATCGCCTTTCTCATATACCAGCGGATTGTACAGGTTAAAGATCTGGTCAAAACCTGCATTCAGGATATTGCCCAGCGATAACGTACCTACCACGATAATCATCGGCACGAGCGCAGGCAGGGTAATATGTAATGTCTGTCTAAGCCGTGTTGCCCCATCCACCTCCGAAGCCTCATACAATGCCGGGTTAATACCTGCAAGTGCTGCCAGAAATACAATCGTACCGAATCCAAATTCCTTCCACACATCACTGACAACCACCGTTACACGGAACCAGTCGCCATCTCCCAAAAAGAAGATTGGTTCAACACCAGCCGCGGCTAACACCTGGTTTACCAGCCCACCTTCCGGTGATAACATATCGAGCAGAATACCACCAAGGACAACCCAGGACAGGAAATGGGGCAGATACACCAAGGTCTGTGAGAAACGTTTGAACGTAGAGTTCCGAACCTCATTCAGCAAAATGGCAAACACCACAGGGGCTACAAGTCCTGCCACAATCTTCATTGAAGCGATCAGTACCGTGTTCCAGATGACCTGAACGCTGTCGGGATATTCGAACATGAACCGGAAGTTGTCCCAGCCCACCCATTTGGAGCCAGTGAATCCCAGCCACGGTTTGAAGTCTTGAAAAGCAATAATAATGCCGCCCATGGGCACATAGGCGAACAGTAATGTGAGCAGTACAGCAGGCAGCAGCATTAGATGCAGCGGCCATGTACGTTTGAAATTCCAGCGGGTACGTTTGCGTGGATGGGGTGTCATTTTTCGCACCGGCATATTGGTTGTTAACGGTTGTTCCATAGCCATCAGGGTCCCTCCTTTATCTCGTCCAGCCCGGGCAACATGAGGCGAGCAAACCTCTGCACAGAGTGGAGCAACTGAATTATAGCAACGGAAAAGGGTGGACTATAGAACAACATTTCAATGCGGATGTTGAAATATTAACTTGTTGATGGAAACATAGGATTTCAAGTCACAGGAAAGCCGGAGAACATAAAATCATATAGAAATGTAAGGGTTTTCAATATAAAATAGGACTTCGGTGTAGAACGACTTCAAATTCAGGAACAGGGTGAAACGATGAAATTCACAGTATTTGCGAAGACGGTCATTCTCTTAATTTGCCTGCTCGTACCCATTCTGCTGCTGTATACATACGCGAACCAGGCAAATGTGGACATGGTGGTGGAGGAGAAACAGCAGTCGAGTCTGAACCAGTTCAATTATTTCAGTTCCCAGGTGGATAAAAATATCGAGCAGCTCTCACTATATGGCCTGACATTGCTGCGAGATCCGAGTATCCTGCATTACCGTTACATGACGGACTCAACCAGCCAATATGAGAAGAACAGTATCTATCTGGATATTCTCGACAAATTATCATTGTACCAGTCCACCAGCCGCTGGAAGAACGATATTACCATTGTGCTGCCACAAGCGGAACTTGTGTTATCCACGATGTCCAGCCGGACGGTCTACGATGAGAAGATGTTGACGTTCCCGCAACCTGGACAATGGCAGCTGGAGCAGGGGAGTTTCACCTACTTTTTCACGGACAACTACGAGTGGAATGAAAAACCGGTAAACACAGGTGTACGAACGGTGATGGAGATTAATTTTGACCCGATGAACGTGGTTGCCATGTTGGATGATTTCAAAGAAACGCAGGGCGGAGATCCCTTCTTGCTGGTACCAGGTAACGATCCGTTGCTGAACCGTACGGCGGACCCCGAACTGGTCGAAGCGATTATGCGTGATATGCCTTTTAACGGGCCGGAGAGGGAAGGCAATCATCAATTGGAGGTGGGCGGTAAACAATATCTGGTCAGTTACGTGCACTCCAAACAACTGCAAGCGGTATACGTGAACCCGGTGGTATTGGATGATTTGTTAACCCCGATGGACAAGAGTCGAAATATGTTTATTACCTCCATTTTGTTACTGCTCGTGTTGAGTATCGGGGCTGCACTGCTTTTGTATCGAAAAGTTCAGGTGCCCATCCATCGTTTGATGAGAGGGCTGCAACAGATTCGCAAAGGGCAGCTGTCCACACGGATTCCGGTCGATCACTCCCGTGATGAATTCGCGTATCTCACCCAGAGCTTCAACCATATGGCAGAGCAGATTCAGGAACTGATCGAGAAGGTATACGAGGAACGGATCCGTTCACGGGAAGCGACATTGAAACATCTGCAATCACAGATCAATCCACATTTCCTGTACAACTGCCTGTTTTATATTAAAAATATGACCCAGCTCGGCAACCGTGAAGCGGTTATTGCCATGTCGCTAAGCCTGGGTGACTACTATCGCTACATTACGCGAGGCGAGAATGACATGACAACAGTGGAAGAAGAGATTCGGCTGCTGGACCATTATCTGTCCATTCAACAGATGCGGACCAACCGGCTGACCTACGAGATTGCCGTACCGCAGCAACTGATGTTGCTTCATATACCGCGACTGCTTATTCAACCGATCGTAGAGAATGCGGTGATCCACGGCATTGAGCCGATGGAGGGCAGTGGGCATGTCGTCGTAACGGGGATGGCGGTACCCGAACATATAGAGGGTCGGAAATATACAAGATATAGCCTGTTTGTTGATAACGATGGTGTCACGCTGACAGCGGAAGAGATTGCCGAATTGGAACGGGAGATCAATGAACCAATGGGTGAAGAGATTGGAACAGGCACGTGGAATGTGCACCAGCGTCTCGTTACGCGATATGGGCTGTCGTCGGGGCTTCATTTTGGAGCGATTCCCTATGGTGGACTTAGTGTAGAAATTCGATGGTTTGAGGAGGAACAACCGCATGATGAATCTGATGGTCGTGGATGATGAACATTCGGCAGTAGAGTCGATCGCGGTCTCAATACCGTGGAGAGAACACGGGATTGGTCAGGTATTCAAAGCCTATTCGGTCAAAGAAGCCTTGGAACATATGGCATCACATCAGGTCCATATTATTATCACGGATATCCGCATGCCGGGTCTGTCCGGTCTGGATCTGGTCAGTCACATCAGGCAAAAGTGGGAACAGACGAAATGTATTATTTTATCGGGTCATGCCTCCTTCGATTATGCGAAGCAGGCGCTCAAACACGGGACGGTTAGTTATCTGCTCAAGCCGGTCCGAGATGAGGAACTGATCGAATCCGTGCAGCAGGCCGCCGTGCAGATTCGTCTAGAGGGTGAGAAACAAATGCTGCATCAGCGGGCCATGTATTCGGTGAGGGAACATCTGCCCGAGAAGCGGGCGGAGCTGATGAAGGATGTATTATTAGGGCATAAATTTGCGGATGCAGAACTCCAAGGCAAGCTGGAGCAACTGGAGATCGGGTTCCGTCCACAGGATAAAATGCAACTGTTGCTCATCCGGTATGATGACCATCAACCCACACATAAAGCGTTTCGACTGATGAAGTATGCCATCTCCAATGTGGTGGAAGAGATCTACGGCAGTACTTATCATCTCTGTCATACGGATGACGCCTATGATGATCTGGTCTTCATGGCCAGTCCCAAACAAACCCAAGCTGAACCGGAAATGCTAATGGGACGGCTTGGAGAACGGTTAATCCACAGTGTGAGGCAATATCTGAACGCGACCATTTCCCTGTCTGTTAGTCGTATGGGGCGTTTCCCAGATCAGGTGCCGCAACTATATCATCAAGCTGTGAGTGCGCTTCGCAAGCAAGCCGAGGCTGGCAAAGGATTACATCTGAATGCGGCGGCAGGAACCAATGGGGCTACCTTGAAATCACTTGCAGCGCTGTATGAACCGCCAGGTCTGACGACGTTACTGGAAGCCGGGCGCATGGAGGATGCACACCGTAAGATTGATCAGATCTTTGCCGAACTGTCGAACAGTGTGTTCCCGGAGCATGTGTATGTGGCCTTTCATTATTTGGCGGCAGCATTCTCATATATGGCTCATCGGGAAGGAAGACAGTTAGCCGAAGTGCTTGGCGAGCAGTACCAGCAGTTGCTCAAGGATGGTTATGGCATCTCGCTGCGTAGTCTGGAAACGTGGACTCGGTCTGTGATGCAGCAGTGGGCAGAGAACATCAGCGATGCGGGACAGGATGCCGGATCAACGCTGATTCGGCAGGTGCAGCAATGGATTGACCATCATCTAGGTGAGGATCTATCATTGCAAGTCATTGCCGGAGAGGTGCATTTGCACCCGGTATATCTGTCGAAAATGTACAAACAATCCACAGGTGAAGGCATTAGTGATTATATTATCCGTTCCAGAATGGAACGTGCGGTTCATTTGCTGAAGCATACGGCGATGAAGATCTATGAAGTCGGTCAGGAAGTGGGGTACAATAACACGCCTTATTTCATTCAGGTGTTCCGCAAACATTATGGACTGACCCCGCAGGATTTTCGGAACGGTTAACAAATCAATATGAACATTGAAATTGTGATATATGTTTGCCTCCCTGGCTGCACTATCCTTTTCATGTAAGGTGCATTTGGCACATAAGGGTATCCAAGTTACCTGAGGAGGGGTTAGTTCATGTATAGAAAAATGATGACGGCATTGCTCGCAATCACGATGGTTGCTGTAACGGCATGTAGTTCGGGGGCCAAGGAAGAACCGGCGAAGGAAGCCGCTGCACCACTTGCTCTGCAAGATGGGAAGTATGAACCGGCGGTACAGATGAGTTATCTGCGGGCCTGGAATGATGATACGAAATTCAAGAACGGGGAAACGGCACAGAACAATGTGCATACCAAATGGGCCAAGGAACGACTTGGCATCGATCTGACCACGCCTTGGGCCGTATCGGTGACCAATGATGCATTTTACACGAAATTGCGCTTGTCCCTGTCCGCTAACGAAGAACTGCCGGATATTGTCTCCATTCGGGGGGACTACAATCTGGTACGGGAATTAATTGAGTCCGGCAAGTTTGCCAATGCAGGCGAGTTGTTTGACAAGTATGCTTCGGACACATGGAAACAGGCATCCGAATCGGCACCCGAGGAATGGTATCCATACATGTATGAGGGCGAGCGTTACGGTATTCCGATCTTCGATTATGCGTACAACGGCGATTCGGTCATGTTCATTCGGGAAGACTGGCTGAAGAAGCTGGGATTGGAAGAACCAAAAACCATGGATGAGCTGGTTACGGTCATGGATGCTTTTACGAATCAGGATCCGGATGGGAACGGCAAGAAAGATACGTATGGTCTGACCGTGGGCATGAAAAATGCGCTCAATACCTGGATGACGGAATCCGGCTGGATCTTCGGCATGTACAACACGATGCCTGGTCAATGGAATGATGCTGGAGACGGCACACTGCAATATGGCTCCATTCAGCCAGGTGTGAAGGAAGGTCTTGCAACGATGAAAGATTGGTTGTCCAAAGGTTATCTGCCCAAAGAAGCGGGTGTCTATGACGAGATCAAGGCAGCAGAATTGTTCACCGCAGGTAAAGCAGGCATTATTGTGGGACCACACTGGATGCCAAACTGGCCGATTGATGATGTGAAGAAAAATGTGGACGGTGCCACGTACAAGGCCATTGCCTTACCTACAGGGCCAACAGGCGAGAGCCATCAACATGGTTCTGGTGCAAGTAACGGGGTGGTGCTGATTAATAAGGATATGGCGAACCCGGAGATTTTCTTCACGTATCAAAATTATCTGTTCGACAACTTTGCTAATCCGGAAGTGGGCAGCGAGTTCGAACATGGCTTCGCGCAAGGATACGACTATGACATCGTGGACGGCAAAGTGGTTGGTGAAGCTGAAGTGAAGGACGGCGTATCCCCACTCAAATATACGATTACGTATGACGGTGCACGGATTCCGAACCTCATGATGGATACGCTGGCGGAACTTGCGAAGGGCAAAGAGCCGGAGACCCCTTTTGAGAAAAATACCAAGATTGCCAACAAACCCGAAGTGTTTGTAGCCGCTGAAGTCGTCGTTGCAAATAAAGATAATGCGATCAAAAACAAGTTCACCGGGGCACCAACCGAGACGATGAAAATGAAGAAGGACGCGATCGACAAGCTGGAGAAGGATACGTTCAGCAAGATCATCTATGGTCAGGTGGGCATTGAGGAATTTGATGCGTTTGTGACAAAGTGGAAATCCATGGGCGGGGATGATATTACCGCCGAAGTGAACGAGTGGTATAAGACAGTTAATTAATTTACAAAGCAGGGGAGAACTGATGAATTCATCAGTTCTCCCCTGCTTTTTTATTGGGCATTTTAATGATAAAAAACAACAAGGATAAGAAAAATAGAGCCTTTGAAGTCGTAACCAATAATCGGATTCCTTCACCCGAATCTTTTATACCGAACAAAATATCTATTAAGCACACTGAACCTGAAATGACGAGTACCATCAGTGCAAGTAAGTACATAATCAATTAGACTCGCAGCGGACAAAAGTAACGTTTTTTCCTAAAATCACATTTTCCACCTTCCATCCGGCATTTAACCAGGATAGTGCTTGTGTATGATTATTGGAATTATTCACCCACCATTGTTCGCGATTATACGCTGTAGGGGGTAACGTAAATCCGAGAATCTCCTCAAGCTCTGCATATGTAAGGGTGATTGAAACTTGATTCAAATAGTTTTCCAAGGGGAAGTATTTGCTGTAGCTCATTTCGTCAGACCTCCTGAAAAGGAATACAATGATTATACAACGTGGGGATGATGATAGCGAGGGCATGTCAAGAGCGTACATAGTTATGAAAGGAATCCGTAGATCTCTTTGACTAGCGAACAACCGTGCGTAAGCCTTATTGTTCCGGGTGTACTTGAGAGAGTAAAATAATAGGTAATATACGAACATCAATACGTATGTATAACATAGATACCTCGGACTAATCCGGGATGAATAGAGGTTCAAGTGTAGTTGGTGAACTTTAGATGCATGGGAAGGCAGGAGATCAGATGAGTACACTTTATGATCAGGCTATAGAAGAGATGATAACGACGATTCATGAATGGTTTGATGAACAGGAAAAGCGGGATGACTTGGAAAGTGTTGTGAAGCGAACTACACTGCAAATGGGTATTTTTAATGATATTGTACTTGATTACAGACCTGGACGGACCACGATAGACAGCCTGGATCTGGGTTTGGATGATGATGTGAAATCAAAGCAGGCAGGAGCCTTTACCGAGGAACAGGTACGGAACGAGATCGGGCCTAAGCTTGTTGAGGTTGTTCAGGGCAGATTGGACAAGCTGGCAGATACTCCGTTGATTGACTACCGCTTCACTTTCCGCGGGAAATTTCCAACAACCGAAGGCAAGCTGCAATTGACTTTATTGGAATGGATAAACGAAGAGAAAAGACAGCTGCTCCTTGAGCGTATTCATACCTACGTAGACAAGAAGCTGGAACACGGTACATACCCAACGAAGCCATTGGAATCCTTCTTTTTGACGAGTCATCTGCTCGATCCCAAGCTGTTCCCGGAGTTGGATGTAGCATGGACGATCAAGCAGTATGACCGGATACAAGAGTTGAATCAGGGTCGTCCGGAGGCACTTGCGGAACATCGTGGTGAGATTACTCGTGCGGTGACGGCATGGACGGAGAATCAGTTTTTGCCACAGTATTATGATGTACAATCTTCGCCTTATCGTACCAATGAATATTCGCTTAAGCACGGAGCAACGCTTCAATCGAACATTGAAACACAGACTGGCCAACATTCGGACGAGCACGGGAAGCAGCAAACATCCGAGGCTCAACCAATCGAACTGCTGTTATACGCAGCGGTCATGATTCTACGTTTTGAGCCGAGTTATAGCAAACCCAAAGGTGTGACTTTTCTGGAACTCGCGAAGCAGCTTGGTAGCAAACGTGCGGCACGGATGATGACAGAAGGTAGCGGAACGTATGCGAAGGACGATATTCATGTGAAAACGGAAGAAGTAGAATGCAAAGCAAATGATGTATTTGCTCTGATGACCATTCACATTCGTAAGGAAGAGCCAATTGCCTATCAACAGGCACTAACTTTTATCACTCATTTATTGAAACAGGGCTTTCCGAAAGGTTATAAGATCAAGCTCAAGTCCAGCGTAAAGCAGTATTTGCCGATCAAAGGACTCGCGAAGTCGGATACCCACCGATTCTTTGCCAATGCACTGGAGTACCCGGAGCTGCATCCACTTCTGGAAGAGTATGCGCGTGAGGCTATCCAGGAGTTTGAGTTCTACGAGGATACCGAGGGAGAGAAAAGCTGTATGCCGGGCAGTTATGCAACCTTTGGACTGGGGCTTGTGGATGAGCAGTATTTCCCGCTGGTTGAATATTACATGGGCGAAGTGGATGATGAGCATCAGTTGATTCAGGATAAGTTCATTGCGGCGTTAGTAGAAAAACAGGGTGTACAGGCTCAATCCATACCTGCGTTAGTCGCCAGCTTGCGTCGTTCCACCGATAGTTTGAAGCTAAAGATTCAGCCCGAACTGGAGAATGAGGAAATACTCGAACTGTTGGTTAGACAGATTCAAAAACTTGAGCATTATGAAGCGGAACGTGTAATCTATCCGATCTTTGGCAAGGTGGAGAAGCTCTCAACGCTCGCTCGCAAAGCGGAGGGAAGACGGAAGGAATTATTGCTGGAACTGTTGCAGGCCGCAGGGAAATAAAAATGTGAACAAGTTAGATTGTACTGTGTCACCCAGTAAAGCATTTTAGAGAAGTGAGAGTGTATAAGGAAGGGTGGGGAGAGTTATGGAAACATGGAGTCGAGACATGTGGCAGGCGTTGAATGCTCAGGACAAAGAGGCTTCGATGCGTAAGCTTGTTCGTCAGTTACCAGACGGTATGGTATATGGGGGTCTCGAGACATTTGAACGATTTGGTCAGCGGATGGAGACAGGTGTATTTACGGAGGAAGGGCTAAGATTTGTGTTTGTGCCTGGGGATCGGGTAACGCTCGGCTGGGATCGTTGGCGGCATGGTATGAACGAAGAGACCTCAGCCGACCTGCATGAAACGGTCAGTGAGTATGGTGTGGAGGACGTGGATTCTTTTCTGGCGAGTCAAATGTCACCTGTAAGAACGGTCAACATTGCGCCGATGCTTGTTGAATGCGAACTGATCTCACTTGGCTGGATTGAAGTGTCTGAGGAGGAAGCACACGCGCAAGAAGATCCTGATTTTCCCTCAGCACTGGAGCAGTTTAAGCAATCGGAGATCCGTGAATATGAATTGCATCAACAATTTCGTCTGATTCGCCAAAGTGAGAATGAAGTCCGAATCCTGTGGTTCAACGAAGGAATAGAGTTGGAAGATGTTGTGAGGGAGGAAGCTGCAGCGGGTTTTGGTTTACTAACCGAAGACGAATGGGAGTATATCTATGGCGGCGGTTGTCGCACGTTATTTCCCTGGGGTGACAGCTTCGACTATACGATGAGATTAAAGCACTTTGGAAGTTTGGAAGGCGTGGATGAGATTGTGGGTGGATCGGCAGAGATGGCCTCTTCACGGGGTGAAGAAAAGGATGATCGTCCTTATGATCTGGAAATGCCAAATTTCTTCGGAGTGCAATTTGCCGGAGACCCCTACAAGTATGAGCTTACACTCGATTCGGGTGGAGATGTGATGCCCAAAGGCGGAGACGGCGGTAGCCTGATATGTGGTGGAACAGGCCCGTTGGTTGGTTCCTTGCCTGCTGCTGCCGTGTATTATCGAGACGTTAATGCCAGTGAACTCGACTGGGAGGATGTGATGGATGCGATGGTCTATCGCAGGGTTATTCGTTTAACGGAAATGGCATTGTAGTCATGACAAAATGAATCTATCAAGGAAGAGTTATAATGGTGAATAATAAACGTTCAAAACCTTATGAAGATTCACCTTATGTCGTCTATGCGGTAGATGGTATTCGGCTGAGTGCAGGCATACTTGTCCTGTTTTTTCTTAACGTATTTCTGCTTATTCCCGTGTTCAGTGTCCCGTTCCAATCGCTGTATGCGTATATTCTCGTGCCACCGCTGGGCTTTATGAATATATGGGCTATTGCCCTGATTGCGGCCCCGCGCAGACTTCAACTGAATTATGTATTGTTCCGAGGCGTATTTGGCATCGTTTGTTCTGTGGGATTTATGGTGATTGTTCAGAAGTTTGCCTACGGGACACTTGGTCTGTCGACACCTTGGTACGGCATTGGATCATTTGTGGTATATGGTTTTGCCTTGTTCCAGTACATGAAGTTTCATTTGCGTAAGCTGAAGCAGCCCCCTCAGCGTAAAAAAGGGGATAAAAGCACGGGTGTGCCTGTTGCCACAATAACGATGATTACGAGCGGAGCATATCTTCTGGCCAATATTTCACTGGCCTTTGTTACACAGCAAACTGTGGCTGTTGTGCTAATGTGTGTATACATTATGCTGGCTTTTGTGGTATTTCATTTTATCATGGACTTGCATCGGTATTACTGGCTTCGCCAGGTCATGAACAAGGCAGAGAGTTAATTGCAGGATAGGGAGGGACGAACAGGAAGAGGTCTTTGTGCAGAGTTTGAGCATACGTTACACACATCAAATCAGCCCCAACTCATAGAGTGGGACCGAAATGATGTGTGTTTATTTTGTTTATTTCACTTTTTGTACAGATACCGCCATTTGCTCCAGTTGAGTGTGAGTCAATTGGTTATTCGGCGAGCTGAGTGTTACATAACGATCATCCAGCTTGAACGTGAGCATATCCGTTTGATCTGGTGTATACCATTTGGATGATACGCCATTAGGCAGTTTTACCGTTTTGCCATCATAGCTGAACGAGTAGTCTTTAGGGGATACCGTGACATTCATACGATTGAAAACAAAGTTTACACCATCACCGCCTGCACCTACGCTTTTGAACGTATCTCCAGCAACCATATGTTGTGGGGCATAGGCTGTTGTGAACCCGTCAAACTTCGCAAATGCTTTGCGAATGTTATCCAATTGTTGTTTGCTATAGTTCACGTCAGCAAATGCAGTGGTCCCTTGATCGTTGTTGCCAGTTGCCTTCTGAACAGAGACAGCGACTTGTTGCAACTGAGCTTGGCTCAGCTTATGATCCGGGGAGCTAAGCGTAACGTAGCGATCATCCAGTTGGAACGTGAGCATGCCCGTTTGATCTGGTGTGTACCATTTGGCGATCACGCCATTGGACAGTTTCACGTCTTTGCTCGTATAACCGTCCGAATAATCTCTTGGAGACACATCCACTTTCATATGGTTGAAGACAAAACTGACGCCGTCGCCACCCGCACCTACACTTTTGAACGTGTCACCTGCGATCATCTGCTGAGGTGCATAAGCGGTCTCGAACCCATCGAATTGTGCAAAAGCTTTTTGAATCGCCTCTTTTTGTGCTGCACTATACGTTACATTCGTTAAGGCTGATGGATTGCTGGTAGCTTGGCCGATCATGACCTGTCCTTTTTTGCCGTCATAGGATACAGGCACATGCAGTGCATCAGCAAGCGCTCGTACGGGCAGATAAGTAGAGTTGTTATAAGTAATTGGCGCAAGTTTGTTGCCATTGCCATCCGTTGGTGAGTAAGCCGCGCCATCGACATTAAAGCTAATTCCATGGTTAAGGTATGCGGAGATTTTCTCCAGTTGTGTTCCGGCGAATACACCCGTTGCTCCTGTTAGTGTCATGCCCAGTACCATCATCGTTGCTACGGATTTCTTCATGTTTTTTTTCATCATATATCTCTCCTTCAAGTTGGGGGTTAGTTTTATTTAATGGGCTCGCTGTCCCTTATGGCTTTATATTAAACCCCGAACATATCCAGAATAATTCTGAATTATCTCCAACTTGTAAACATGTGTATATATACGGAGAATGTAGAACGAACACTGAAACTGCTTGGTGTGTTGAACGTATTCTTTGCCGAATCGTAACATTTTAGTTAAAAAGATAGAGGATGAGTCCGCCAAAACCAAGGACAATCGCACCAACGTATACATAGGAAAGTTTGCTTAGGTTTTGCTTTGTGCGGCGGTCATATTCGGGGTTGCTGGTCTGATTGGCTTTGGAATTTCCGATGATCATGGTAGCAATACCTCCAAACAAGGCGATACCCACAATTAAAACATAAGGCAACCAGGTCATGAATGGACCTCCTTCGCGAATAATATGATATGTCCTTATTGTACTTCAGGATAACCTTTGATGTAAGCTTTAGTTGAGAAATAAAGGAAAACGAAGTATCTATATTACAGTATGTATGTGATCTTGGATCGGAAAGATCACTACAATTTTATATTTTTTTAATTCAAAAAAACCTTGATACAACAGGCATTCGCAGCTTTCTTTACTGAAGGCTGTGAATTTTTTTTGCCCACAGAGTGATCCAGAAGAGAGAACCCTGCGTTACACCCTATGAAGACGACGACGAGGAAAGAAATTATACACAAAACATAATCGAGGAGTGAACACGTAATGAAAATGAAGATGAAGAAGTTTATCGCACCTGTACTTAGCTTAACACTGTTGATGCCGGGGATCGCTGGAGCAGCTTCCGCACCACAAACACCAATGACCATGATGAAAGCATCCGTGAACACACCGGCGGCTGACCTGAGAGCGAACCTGGATCACCTGCTGTCCGAGCACTTTGCACTCGCAGTAACCGCAATGGCCAAAGCATATGACGGAGCAAAAGACGCAGACGCAGCCTACAAAGCACTCGACCAGAATGCACTGGATATGCAACCGGCAATCGCCTCCCTATATGGTGACGCAGGTGCCAAAGAATTCGAACGCATCTTCCGCTCTCATAACAAATATACAGATGATCTGGTGAAAGCAACCAAAATGGGCAACCAGGCTGGAATCAAACAAGCACAGGCAAACATCAACGGTTTCGTGGATGAGTTCTCCACATTCCTGAGCACAGCAACCGAAGGCAAATTGCCAAAAGCAGCAGCCAAACAGGCGTTGAAAGTACATGAAGATCTCGTGCAAAAAGTATTTGATGAGTATGTAGCTGGAGATTACGCTGATGCATACAAGGCTTACCGTGAAGGTTTCAAAGAAATGTTCGACGTAAGTAAAGCACTCTCCACAGCAATTACGACACAAATGCCTGAGAAATTCGAAAATACCAAAGCGGATACAAAAGCAGCTGATCTGAGATCTGCACTCAACCACTTGGCTTCCGAGCACTTTGCACTTTCGGCTCTGCAAATGCAAGAGGAATTTGATGGACGTACAGCAGCTTCCAACGCACTGATTACAGCTGAAGCTGGAAACACAGCTGACTTCAAAGCAGCGATTGCTTCCGTTTACGGTAACGATGGTGCCAATGCTTTCGAGAAAATTTGGGTAACGAACCATGTTAATGCACAAAGCGATTATGTAAAAGCTGTTAAAAACAACGATGCTGCGGCTCGAGCGGCAGTAGAGAAACGTATTGATGGATTTACAACAGAATTCGCTACATTCCTGGATTCAGCAACAGCTGGCAATCTGCCAAAAGCAGCAGGACAACAAGCGCTGACAACACATGAAAATCAAGTGCAAAACGTATTGAATCAATATGCAGCAGGTAACTATGATGCTTCTTACACAACAAATCGTGAAGGTTTCAAAGTGATGTTTGGTGTAGGTCAAGCCCTTGGTAATGCCATCGTGACTCAATTCAACGACAAATTCCAAGAGCCAGCAACACCTGCACCAGCGCCAGAAATGACAACGGTGTGGATGCAACTGAACAGCAAAATGCTGAAAATTAACGACAAAACAACCAACATGGATACTACACCAGTGCTTTGGAAAAACACAACCTACATTCCATTGCGTTTCCTGAGTGAAGGTATTGGTGCAACGGTTAAATGGGACAAAAAAGCACAACAAGTAACGGTAATGGCTGGCGATGATACTCTTGAATTCTGGGTGAACAACAACGTTATGGAAGTAAACGGCGTGAAGAAAAATGTGGGTGCTACTGTATTTGTAAACAAAGATGGACGTACGCAAGTACCTCTGCGCTTCATTGCTGAACTTCTGAACTGGGACGTGAAATGGGCACAAAAAGATGGTTCCATTACGCTGACTAAATCGATGTAATCCAACGTTTTATATATGAATCAAACAAAAGGGCTGCCCCATACGGCAGCTTTTTTGTATTCACCCAAAAGTTCAAATATTTGGTATAATTATCGAGAGTAATGACCTACATAACAGCTTGAATAGCCGATGGAGTCTAGAATGATGTATGATAATTTGGTATAAGCAAAATGAAGAGGGGGACAGAGGAATGAGTACATCATCAAAATCGGAGCGTCCAGCGAGAAATGTGGATACCCGGTTATTTGTTGCTTGGGCCGTTTCCGTTATTGCAACAGGGGGGAGTCTCTATTTCAGTGAGATTAAGGGATATCTTCCATGTGATCTATGCTGGTACCAGCGTATATTCATGTATCCACTAACCATCTTGCTGGGCATTGCCTACTTCAAGGATGACGTGGGCATCACCAAATACGTACTCCCACTTAGTTTCGTCGGTGGCGGCATTTCGTTGTATCATGTAACGATCCAGCGTATTTTTTCGGCTACAGGTAATGCCGTCGCGTGCGGTAAGGTTCCATGTTATACCGACTATTTGAACTGGTTTGGTTTCATCACGATTCCATTACTGGCACTGATCGCCTTTATTATCATCATCGTGATGCTGTGGGGCATCGGCAAAACACCAAAATCTTCTTAATAAGAAAGGATAGATGGTGATGAGCGGACAAGCTCGGTGGTTCATGCCCTTCATTATTCTGCTCCTCCTGACGGTGGGATGCTCTTATGAGGAACAGTCACAATCGGGCGAGATGCCAGAGATGATCAAAGTGAAACTTATGATTCCGGATAAGGTATCTGCCAAGGAAGAAGTCGCTTTGCAGATCAAGCTGACACAGGGAGAACAGCCTGTAAATGATGCGGATCATGTACAGTTTCAGGTATGGAATGAGCAGGATGAGCCTGAAGCCCCTTCATTCGATCAAGGAATGATGAGTGCCGAAGAACTTGAATCTCGGGGAGCGACGAAAGCTGTATCTATAGGCGATGGTATATATGAAGTAAAACATGCATTTCAGGAATCCGGAGTGTATGTCGTTCAGGCGCATGTAACCTCAGGAGCGATGCATACCATGCCTAGAACAAAGGTAACCGTGGAGTAATCGTTGTAGTTCACCCGATGAATATACCGTGCAAGCTCTTCCAAGCCGGTATGGCATATTTACCGGGTGTTTCAGTGTGTCTACGATTTTTCGTCATATATTCAGCCTTGACCTTGAAGTATACTTCAAGGTTTATTCTTTTTTTATCAAGAAATATTGGAGGCTGAATAATGAGAATTTTAGAATGGGTTTTAGTATTGGTAACCGTAGCTGCTACGGTACTCATGCTAGTGTTTCCGAAGCGCCGGGCAATAACAGTGGGCATACTCACAGCTCTGGTTCTGTCAGTACTTCTGCATGGCTTGATCAATTCATTTCGCGTGCAGATGATACCAACCTATATCGTTACACTTGTATTATTCATTACGTTAATCATTCAACTCATGAAATCATACCGCGGTGATCGTTATGTTCAGAGCGTGCGGAGACCCAACCGTCTTTCAAGAATAAAGATGACGCTGATATCGATTCTGGTTCCGGCCTTCAGTGCAGGTTCAATCATTCTGACCTGGCTGTTACCTGCTTTTACGATGCCTGAACCAACCGGTACCTTTGCCATTGGCACGTTCTCTCAACACCTGGTGGATGAATCTCGTGAAGAGACCAAAACACCCGAGGCCGGAGACAAGCGTGAACTTATGATTAATGTGTGGTACCCGGTAGATCAGAAGGCCGCCCAAGGGTTGCCGCTGGAGCATTACCCTAGTGAACTGGGAGAAGCGATCAGTCTGGTGTTTGGCATTCCGTCTCAGGTGTTCAGTTATCTGGATACCATTCCAACACATGTGGCGCAAGGAGCTGAGATGTCCGCCGACCAAAGCAAGTATCCGGTTTTGCTATTCTCGCCGGGTATCCGCTCAGCCCGTTTTCAGAGCATGACGATGATTGAGGAGCTGGTTAGCCACGGTTACATTGTCGTGGGGATAGATCACCCTTATACGTCAGCACAAGTGACATTTCCCGATGGACGTGCAGTTTCCTATCAGGCTGATCCTGAATTTGCAACGTCAGCGGAATTATATCAATATAATGTAGAAGGCATAGGCATACGTGCAGATGATGCAAGCTTTGTTCTCAATACGCTTACTCAGTGGAATTCACATGATCCGAATCAACTGCTGCAAGGCAAGCTTGATCTCGATCACGTCGGCATCATGGGTCACTCTTATGGTGGAGCTACGACAGCGGAAGCCTTGGCACAAGATGACCGTTTCAAAGCAGGACTTAGCCTGGAAGGCGGTTTCTGGGGTAAAGTATCCACAACAGACTTGAAACAGCCGTTTATGTATATCATGTCGGGTGGGACAGCCAAAAGTCTGGACCCGGACGCCACTGCCAAGGATAAAGTATTTTATCCCGAGTTTGAGCCTGATTTGGATCGGGTGATGTCAAACAGTCTTAATGATACCTATTATCTGACAGTGGAGAATTTATTTCATCAAAGCTTTACGGATATTTCGTTAATTTCACCAAAAATGTTTGCCAGAGGCATGACGCCAGAACATAATGTGGATATAACAAGATCCTATGCGCTGGCATTCTTTGACCGTTATCTGAAAGGGGAAGAGCAGCCAGTGCTGCAAGAATCTTCAGTGCAATTTCCCGAGGCCACCTATGATGCCACATATACTAAGATACGCAACGAAGAAACACAATAAATCTGCAGAAGAATGGAGGCGTAGGCATGGAAACCATGACAAGAGGAGAGCTGGCTAAGCGTACCGGTGTAAGTATGGCAACCCTCCGTTATTACGAAGATAGTGGAATTCTGCCTGCTCCCCGTCGTTCCTCCAACGGATATCGGGTGTATACCGAGGATTATCTGGTCAAAATTAAGTTCATTAAGGATGCCCAGTTGCTGGGTTACTCCTTAAAGGAGATACAAGAGACCCTGCAACTGCTCAGCCAGGAAGACATGGAAAAGGATACGTTAAAAACCCTTGTACGCGAACGCATCGCTGACATTCAGACACATATTGACCATCTGGAACAGATGCAGATTCATCTGGCACGACTGTTGCATACACCGGAGGACGATATCGATAATTATATTCAATCGTTCAGGGTGCAGAAGAAAGAGCCGTAATCGCGGCTCTTTTCCTGTTTAAGAGAAAACAGGCGTGGACTATTGAGCAGGGAATCGGAGATTTAGAAAGAATACATAGTGTAGTTTGCCAATACATAATGGTGGTTAACGTGGTTTCAATAATGAAATTCACACCAACAAAAGGAGTAACATTTTCTATGAGGGATTTACAAGGTTTTGTATCCGATTACATCAAAGGAAAGAAACATCTGCATCTTGAGATTGGCGTTATTACAAAGGAAGATATCGAATATCATTCATTGGGCAATCCCAAAAAGAAGAGCGTTGCTACTGCTGAACATAGGTTGTTCGAAATCGGCTCTGTCACCAAACTTTTTACATCTATCCTTCTATTAGAATTGGAACGTCAACAGCAGCTTTCCACGGATGACACGGTTGGCAGGTACATACACAATGGTAAAAACGATTATTTGAATAAGGTTACCTTAAAAAGTCTTGCGACGCATACCTCTGGATTACCTAGACTTGCCACAAATCTCAACCCCACGAAAAACCGATTGAATCCGTATTCAGATTATACCGAGGATGATTTACTTGCTTTTTTAGCGGATGCTGACTTTACGGATCAGATGGGTTCATTTGAGTATTCTAATACCGGCGTGGGCTTACTGGGTTATATCCTATGTAAAGTATCAGGAAGTACATATGAAGATCTGCTGAAAAAATATATCACAGGTCCATTAAACATGACGGAGACAGCTGTTATGCTGAATGCAGAACAGAATGACAGATTTGTGGATGGACATACGTCAACGGGGAAAAAAGTCCCTCACTGGGATCTTAGTGTACATGCAGGGGCTGGGGCGATCAAGTCATCGGTTCACGATATGAGTTTATTTGTTCAGGCCAACCTTAATGATGATCATCCGATAGCCTCTGCAATACAAAAAAGTCATGTTCCTATAATGATTGGAGACTCGGACTTATATTTAGGATGGCATAAGGAGAAGCTGTTAGATCAGAATATTCTCTGGCATAACGGTGGCACATTTGGTTTCTCCAGTTATTTGGCTATAAATAAGGAACAGAGTATAGGGGTCGTATTATTGTCCAATTATTGTTTTGGATCAGCCTCTATTGTGGATGAGTATCTGGATACGATATTCAAGTTTATAACTAAAAAAGACCTTTATCCACTCATGCCGCTAGACCCTGTGGGTAATAAAATACTGGAAGCCATGATGCAGAGATAAAAAAACACCTCGAACAGAGAACACCTGGGGATGTACTTCGGGCGCTTTCTGTTCGAGGTTTCTTTTAGTTCTATCTTAATCGTCTTGATCATGACATACCCGCTTCACGCAGAAAATGGTGCACAATCTTCGTCTGATACTTGATACGGGTTGAGCGTTTCAGACTCCAACAGGTCTCCACCGTGACGGAACGGGCTTGTAATAGTCTTGAAGCCGCTGTACGGGCAGATCCCGGCAATTCATGCTGTTTGAGGTTAAAATGACGATTACGAATGGCAATCGACCGATTCATCCGTTCGATAACTCTTCTGCAAGCTGGAATTGTCCGACTGCCGGGATTGGTGATCAACGTCTGTCCAAGCACTCGTGAACTCAGTTGAGACAGGCCGTTGGCTTCATGCAGATCAAGCCACCAGTCGGCCCGATGTTCACGCGCCAGCTGAAAAACTGCCGCAGCGAGCGGATGCTTGGCCTTGCCTGACATACGACGTGGAAACGTACGATTCAAATCTGGCTTGCCTCTGATTTTCTTAGCGTAGGCTTGCTGGTTCACGCGTGGCACGATAATTAACAGCCCTCGCTGAATGGCGTGACGACCTGTCGCAATATCATCTGCGAGTTTTTGCGCAGCGGCCATACTCGCCGTTTCATTCCCGTGAACCCCGGATGTAATGAACATCACGGGTCCCGGCATCATGCCACGTACGATGAAGTAGGGAGTAGCGTGTGCGCTGGATGCTGCAAGGACATGTTTGGTTACAAGCATGACACTTCACCTCCGTTATTACAGTACGCCATGTCCCTCTTTCATGTAACGGCGTAAGAACAGGTCTTCATCCTATTTCCTCACAAAATGGGCCGACTAATACACCCGATGAATGATATCTTCGAAATCCGGTTCTTTCATCTCTACATCTTCGATCTGACCCCAGTGCTCCAACTGTTTCAGAATGTCCATTGTGCTCCATTCCTTCCGGTTCACTTCGACGGTGACAATCTGTCCTTCCACTCCAGTAATATGTATCGCGGACGACACAACATCCGGGATATGAAACGCTCCCCGGAATGTTACCCGAATCAGCGTAGGTAGTCCGATGGTTTCGCGAAGTGACGAGATCGTGCCGTCATATGTTAGTTGACCATGGTTAATTACCATGACCCGGCTGCATAACTGTTCAATGTCGTCCATGTCATGGGTGGTCAGCAAAATCGTTTTGCCAAACGTTTCATTTAGTGTACGTAGAAATTGACGAATATTCCGCTTTGCGTTCACATCCAGTCCAATTGTTGGTTCATCGAGAAAAAGCAGTTCGGGATCATGCAGCATGGAAGCTGCGAGATCTGCACGCATGCGTTGTCCAAGCGAGAGCTTGCGGACAGGCGTGGCCCAGAACGATTCAAGGTCCAGCAGCTCAGCGAACTGGGACAGCCGTCTCTTTTTGTCCTCGGCACGGACGCCGTACATCTCGGCCAGAATATCATATGAATCTTTCACAGGCAGATCCCACCAGAGCTGACTGCGCTGTCCAAACACAACGCCCAGTCGACCAACGGTTCTGCGTCTGTCTTGATGCGGGTTCATACCACCAAGTCGTACCTCACCCGAGGTTGGGTGAAGGATACCTGTCAGCATTTTGATCGTGGTAGACTTGCCAGCTCCGTTCGGACCGATGTAGCCCACAAATTCCCCTGGGCCGATATCAAAACTGATATCGCGTACCGCTTCCTTGAACACATATTCACGTGAAAATAACGTACGTAGACCGGAGAAACGTCCTTCGCGAATAACAGGAGTTTTGAATTCCTTTTGCAGATGCCTTGCTGTGATCATGTTCATGATTCGTACCGCCTCCTTAGCTACCTGTACTTTGATATTTGGTCATGCCGAATTGCCAGAAACGCAGACTTGCAGCCAAGCTCAGTGCGGCAACCGCCGCAACAGCAACAAGAATCCACGCTCCTCCTTCACCCCGTAGCAGGTAAAGTGATGGAATGTAGTTGACGAATCCTACCGGAATGACCGTTAGCAGAATGCCAGACATCCATTTGGGATATAACGTTAGCGGATATTGGGCAGCCGTTCGTGCTGCATCTTCAGTGATCGTCTGTAATTCCTCAATACGTGTGGTCCAGAATCCGAGTGTGGCGGTAGCAAGTCCGATGGAAAACAGAATGACTGCACCCGTCAGGATAATGAAAAGGGAGAAGGGAATGGCTATCCAGCCAATCTGTCCGCTATGCATCATGCCTGCCATTGACCAGCAGAGAATGAATCCGCCTTGCAGGACTTCCCCAGCCATGATGCGGAAGTTTTGCGGCAGCAGTGCGAGCAATACGGGCATGGGACGAGTTAACAGTTGGTCAAGCTCGCCATTAACCAGATATTTTTCCAGATGGTGAACCTCATTGCCGAATGTGCGATACAGTGTTTTGGATAACGTCATGATGGCAAAGAGATAACCGATCTCATGGAGGGACCAGCCTTTAATTGCTCCGAATTTGTGCAGCACGAGAGCAACCATCAGAAACTCGGAGATTTGAATTAAAGCGGCGAGTACGGATGCCATGATGAAATTAAACTTGTATTGCATCCGGCTGCGGATGCTTGTTCGAATGAGCATTTTATATAAATTGAACCAGGAAGTCCGTTTCATCCGCCCTGCACCTCCACTTTACGACGTAACACTTGAGTGATCGCAAGACAGATCAACGTCATGAAGACACACCAAAGCAAGGTTCCCCATAACAAGGAGCCATCTTCGAAACCAAGATAGATCCGGGTTGGTACATAGAGCAGGAAAGGGTAGGGTGATATCCAGGCAAGTTGTTCAAGCCAGTTCGGTAGCCACTCCAGCGGAATGAAAAAACCAGCCAGCAGATTCATCATCGCGTGATTGCCCCAGTGAAGCCAGGAGGACTCCGTGGTCCACATCGACGTGGCACCAATGATGTAGTTCATGCAGATGGATAGGTATGCAGCGCCGGCTAGACCAAGTGCGGCATAGAATAGTGTTGAAACGTCTGAGGGCCAATGCAGGGAAAAGACAATGGAGAAGAGCAGGTAGATCGGAATGCTTTTGTACACAAACTGGTAGGCAATCTGCCCCCATTCGCGTGCCATCAGGTGGGTGAATAGATGAACAGGCCTCATCAGATCCAGTGCGATCTGCCCTGTCCTGACGGATAAGGGAATACCCAATCCGTTCGTGAGAAAACCCGAGATCCAGAGAGAGGATTGCGTGAACGCAATGTAACTGATCATCCCCTGTGTCCCGTATTCTCCGAGAGTATGGTCGGCCCCGATGCCGATCCAGAGACAGGCATACATGTAACCAAACATGGCGCTTGCCAAGTTATGTACCATGTGTGCCCCGCGGTATTGCAGATTCCGGGAGTAGGCTTTGGAAGCCAGAGTGAAATAAAGCATGTGACACCTCCGATAAGTGGATTGAACGGCGTTTCCGTTCACTTCAGTCAAGGCGAAAAAGAGAGAAGGACAACAGCATACCAATTTATTCCTTCACAGGCAAGACATTTTTTTAGCTAATAATGGTATTAACAGGGGTGTTCATGATTGCGCCACAAGACAACGGTCTGTCCGTTCCTTTATAATTGAGAGGTAATATCGCAAACGTTTACAATGTGAAATATTCAAATTTTAAATAAACCGCCGGGCTTGTTCTTGACGATTAGGATACAGAATGAACAATCCGGCAAGAGAGAAGGATGTCATGAAGAAAATTGCATGGGTCACCGATAGTACCAGTACACTGGATCCCGTTTTTGCGGAGCAAAATCATATCTATATCGTACCGCTGCGCATCGTATTTGGAGAGGAATGTTACCGGGAGACCGATGACATTACATCTGAAATGTTCTATGAGAAACTTGCGGAGGCTTCACGTGCGAGCAGTTCGCAGCCACCTATTGGCGAATTCATTGAACTGTATGAGTCGCTCAAAGACAAGTACGATGAGATTATTACGATTCATTGCTCTACAGAGCTTAGCGGAACGCTGCATACGTCCATGCAGGCTGCAGAGATTGCAGGAGTGACGGTGACCGCAATTGATTCAAAAGCAGGTGCCTATCCTCACCGTGAGATGATTATGCAAGGACTGGAATGGCAGAAGCAGGGATGTTCAGCTGCCGAGATCAAAGTAAACATTGAACAGATGATTGATAACATGTCCTTTTACCTCATACCTGCCAGTCTTCAGCATCTTCATCGCAGTGGACGGGTGTCGGGTACACAGCTGATCATCAGTCAACTGCTCAAGATCCATCTGCTGCTTCGATTTGAAGAGGGCAAAGTGGTTGTGAATGAGAAGATCCGCACGTTCAAGCGGACAAAAGAGCGCATGCTCGATATGCTCAAGCTGGATATGGAGAAAGTAAAGCATGTGTGCATTATGCATGCCAACAATCAGGAAGAAGCTGTTACAATCAAAAAACAGATTGCAGCTCTGCTGCCTAGATTAAAGACCGAAATCATGCCGTTTATCCCTGTGGTAAGTATCCATGCAGGTGCAGGAACCATTGGACTGTGCTGGATACACAGCGAGAACGGATACAGAGATTAGACGCACAGCATTCATCTATAGACTCTCATAGACCTGGCAGGAAACACACTTGATGTCAAAGTGTTGATCCTGTCAGGTTTTTTCGTATGTCATTGCCAATTCAAACAAACTGTGAGGTAATAAAGAAAACTGTTCTTGTTGGAGGGAAACATGTGTTAAGTCACCGCTTGTTGCTTGTTGAAGATGATCGTTCAATTAGTGAGATGGTCGGGCCATACTTGGAAAAAGAGGGCTACGACGTCACTTATGCATATGACGGCTTAGAGGCAGAACGTCAGTTCAGCCAGTCACAGCCCGGGTATGATCTGGTTATTCTGGATCTGATGCTGCCCCTCAAAAATGGGATGGATGTGCTGCAAACCATTCGGGCAGCCAGTCTGGTACCTGTGCTCATTCTGTCTGCAAAGGATGGGGAGGTGGACAAAGCGTTAGGCCTGGGCTTCGGCGCAGATGATTACTTGAGCAAACCGTTCTCATTAATCGAACTGACTGCCCGCATCAAAGCTGCGATTCGCCGCGCCAATTATACGACTCCGTCTGTGGCTGAAGTGGCTACAGATCAGCGTATTCACATAGGAGGACTCGTAGTTGACATGGAGACGTACGAGGTGGAGCGTGATGGTACACCCGTCAAGCTGACATCCAAGGAATTTGGAATTCTGAAGCTGTTGGTTACCCATCCTGGCAAAGTGTTCACCAAGGCACAGATCTACGCTTCCGTCTGGAACGATCATTATTATGGAGACGAAAATATCATTAACGTACATATGCGTCGTCTGCGTGAGAAACTGGAGGCAGATCCTTCGGCTCCCCAGTATATCAAGACACTCTGGGGCATCGGGTATAAGCTGGAGGCGGAGCAGGGATGACACTGATTTTTGCCATCACGACGGGTATTCTGGCCATTGCCTTCATTGTATTGTGGTTGAAATTCCGGAAAAGAAACCAACACCTGTCCTATATTCATCAGAAAATATCCGCAATTCTGGACCAAGGCACCTTTGAGCGCTTGCTCGTATTCAATAGTGATGATCAAGTCAGTGAGCTTCTGAAAGACATGAACCAGCTGCTGGATCATGCGCACCGCGCCAAAGCAGGGTATGCGAACCAGGAGAAGGAGATGCGTAATATGCTCTCCAACATTTCGCATGATCTGAAAACGCCACTCACGGTAGTGCTGGGTTATAGTGAGACCTTGCTGCACAGCCCATCATTGACCGATCAGGAACGGAAGATGATGACGGAGAAAATACAGGATAAGGCGCAGGAAGTGCTGCGTTTGATCCATTCCTTTTTTGATCTGGCGAAGCTGGAATCTGGAGATACGGAACTGGTGCTTAGTCGAGTGAATATCAGCGAATTATGCCGGTTGAAGATGCTTTCCTTTTATGAAATGTTGACGAATCTTGGGTTGCACGTGGAGCTGGAGATACCTGATGGGGATATCTTCGTGCAAGCGAATGAAGAAGCATTGGACCGTGTGCTGGATAATCTCATCACCAATGGAATGAAATACGGGGCAGAGGGTAAGGTACTGGGGCTTTCACTGGATCATTCGATAGGTGGACCTGTGACGGTACAGATCTGGGACCAGGGAAAAGGGATTCCGGAGAGCGAGCATAGTCGTGTGTTTGAACGCATGTATACACTGGAGGATTCCCGCAATCGACTCTATCAAGGCAGCGGCCTGGGTCTGACCATTACGAAACGGCTAATTGAGCGGATGGGTGGAAGTATTCACTTGCATAGTGTGCCACATCAACGGACTGTATTTTCGGTTAATTTAAAGGCTCGGTAGACCCTGCGTTGGCGTGTCCGGTCAGACTTAAGGTTTTTGTAAGATTTGATTAATAAAAAAGAAGACTTTTCTCTTTACAATATAGATATAGGAACCCGGACAGGGGACGTAAAGGAGAACAAGACGATGAATTATATCGCAAGAACAATAGATGTGACGAAAGTATATGAAGGGGTGGAGGTTGTATCCAACGTCAATATGAATATTAAGCAAGGTGAGATCTATGGATTCCTCGGTCCGAATGGTGCAGGTAAAACAACCATCATGAAGATGCTCACCAATCTCGTCAAACCAACCACAGGAGAGATTGAACTGTTTGGGGAGAAGCTTACGCCGACCTCCTATGAAGTGCTGAAGCGAATGGGCAGTATTATTGAATATCCTTTTTTCTACGATAGGTTGTCTGCTCGCGAGAATCTGGAGCTTCACTGTGAATACATGGGATTCTACAACAAAAAGATCATCGACAACACGATGGAAATGGTAGGGCTGAAGGATACGGGCAAGAAACCGATCAAAGACTTCTCCTTGGGCATGAAGCAAAGGCTGGGATTGGCTCGTGCACTCATAACCACACCTGAACTGCTCATTCTGGATGAACCGATTAATGGATTGGATCCGGTAGGGATCCGGGAAATGCGAGATTTGTTCAAGCGACTTAGTAATGAGTATCGGATCACCCTGTTGGTCTCCAGTCACATTCTTGGTGAGATAGAGCAGATTGCGGACACGGTTGGTGTCATTCGCGGCGGTCGTTTGGTGGAAGAGGTATCGATGGAGAGCATTCGTGGAAGTCAAAATGAGTACATCGAGTTACAGGCAGTAGATATCCGCAAAGCGACCTATGTCATTGAACATCAGCTTGGTTTGAGTAATTATAAACTGGTTGATGACCAAACGTTACGCATCTATGATCCGGGAATTATTCCATCGGAATTAACCACCAAGCTGATTCAGCATGGTATTGAGATCGAATCGATATCCAAACGGGCTCATTCCCTGGAAGAACACTTCATGAAGCTTGTGAAAGGGGATGAAGACGTTGCTTAAACTCATCAGACTTGAGATGCGGAAGCACCGCTTTGCACGTAATTTTGCAGGTGCAGGTATTGCCAGTTTAGCCATTCTTCTTTTCCTGATCATGATTGGATTCGTGGATGTGGGAGCAGAAGATTATGCCTATGCCGATTACCAGACCGCCTTTATGATTATCGATACATTTGTGAGAGCGACCTTTATCATATTTGCCGGAGCTTTAATATCCAAGCTGGTGATCAGTGAGTATAGAAATAAAACGATGAACGTCATGTTCACCTATCCCATCCAGCGTCATAAAATCATTGCTGCAAAATTGATTATCGTGTTTGGTTTTACATTTGTGATGATTATGGTTACCGATCTGTTGATGGGTTCACTGTTGTTGATTGTTAATCATTTCTACTCCTTCATTCCCGGATCATTGACAAATCAGGATATATTGGGACTTCTGGTGAAGTACAGTATGAGTTCTCTATCGGCTGCATGTATGGCACTCATTCCCCTATTCTTCGGTATGCGTAAGCATTCTGTTACCACTACGATGGTCTCGTCCATTTTGCTGGTTTTGATTGTCTGCTCTGGCTTCAACGGGTCGGAAGTTTCCATTCATTCGCTTATTATTATCCCTCTGACCCTTGGAGCAGTAGGGATATGGATTGCTTCAATGTCCATGGTTCGTCTGGAGACAAAAGATGTGAACTGAAACATTCGGAAAACCATGCTCTGTATGGCTTCAGATGCCATTGACATCCGCTCGTACAAGGGATAGGATAATGTCAACTGAGACACGAAGGAGAATGCAACTACCATGACGATTCCAAAAACATTAACAATAGCTGGTTCGGACACGAGCGGCGGTGCAGGTATTCAAGCTGATTTGAAAACTTTTCAGGAGCTGGGTGTGTATGGCATGACCGTACTGACTACGGTTGTGGCAATGGAGCCCGAAACATGGGATCACCAGGTCTTTCCTGTTGATTTAAATGTAGTTGAAGCGCAGCTTCGCACTGTTCTGGACGGTATCGGTTTCGATGCCATGAAGACAGGTATGCTCGGTTCTGTAGATATTATTGAACTGGTAGCAAAACATATTCGCCGCAGCGGTCTGCCACAGATCGTTATCGATCCGGTAATGGTTTGCAAAGGTACAGACGAAGTGCTGCAACCGGAAAATACGGAAGCGATGATCGAATTCCTGTTGCCAGGTGCTGATCTGGTTACCCCTAATCTGTTCGAAGCATCCCAACTGGCGAAGAGTGGACCGATTCGCTCCAAGGAACAGATGGAAGCAGCGGCAGCAGCAATTCATGCCCATGGCTCGAAACATGTCCTGATCAAGGACAGAGGTGTCATTAGCCCTGGTAAAGCAATGGATCTACTCTATGATGGAACCAACTACGAATGGTTTGAAGCCGATGTTGTCGGCTCCGGATATACGCATGGTGCGGGCTGCACGACGTCTGCGGCGATTACCGCTGGATTGGCTCGTGGTCTTTCAGTGAAAGAGGCTGTTCGTGAAGGTAAAGCCTTTGTGACCAAAGCGATTGCTGGCGGATTCCCGCTGAACCGTTTTGTTGGTCCGACACTGCATGTGGCACACCGTCTGGAGCAACAACGCTAAGTGTTACCAGGGAGCGCGCAGTAGCGCATCAATTCTGGATAACACACTTCGATTTCATTCAAGTAGCTGTCAATGAGCAGGAACTTGCTCGTTGATGGCTTCTTTTTCATGCGAATTTTTATAAAAATTAGTAACTTTTGGCTTATATTAATCGTATATATCATGGGAGCATTCCAAAACATGTATGGACACATGAACGACACATGGAATAGGTATGTTAACATCAGAAATCTAAAAAGGAGAGTCGGCCATGATCAGAACAGTGCTTCTGGTGGAAGATGAAAGCCGCATTCGTGAGATTGTGGCCGATTATTTCATAAAAGAACAATGGAACGTCATAGAAGCAGAACATGGAGTACAGGCACTGGAACTGTTGGCTCTGCATGAGGTGGATCTGGTTATTCTGGATGTTTTGATGCCTGAAATGGATGGATGGACGTTATGTGGGCATATTCGATCCCAATCCACCGTACCTATTATCATGCTGACTGCACGGTCCGAGGATGACGATAAAATTCATGGATTTCAGCTGGGCGTAGACGATTACGTTACCAAGCCGTTTAGTCCACGTGTGCTGGTTGCACGTGCAGAGACATTAATGAAGCGTGTTGAAGGTGCAATTGGACGAGAGCAGGGTGTGATTCGCTTCGGACAGGTAACCCTTGATCCATGGGCCAGACGCCTGGAGAAGGACGGAATTGAAGTGGAACTTGCACCAAAGGAATATGATCTGTTGCTTTATTTGGTACGTAATGCAGGCATTGTGTTGTCCCGGGATGCCATTTTGAATCGGATCTGGGGATTTGATTTTGAAGGTGACTCACGTGTTGTGGATACTCACATCAAGAAGTTGCGCAGCAAATTGGGTGATGAAGCCAAGTGTATCCGGACGGTGATTGGCACTGGATATCGTTTCGAGGCAGAAGCATGAGAAGAAATGGCGTAACGATGAAGCTTTTCCTGGTCATGGCAGGATGTCTGGTTCTTCTATATGGTACGACGGTTTTTGCCCAGTTGGTCTGGTTCCCCGACTTCTATCAGCATCAAAAGGTCAGCAGTATGAAGAAAAAGCTGTCCAAGTTCGAACAGCAATATTCCAATGGACATTGGAGTGATTTACAGCTAGCCAAGGAGACCGGGAAATTCATGCGTCAGAATCAGTCACATCTGGTCATTCTGACGAATACCGGAAGACTGGTTAATGACCCGTTCCACATTACGTTGCTTCAGGAAGATGGAAGTCACGTGAAGGTGTCCTTGTCCTTGTTTATCAATAGTGAGAATGCTGGCTGGATTACATCCCATCTGAAATATGGGCAAGAACTGACGGTGAGAGGTCCGGCCAGCGAGTCCATGGTCTATCCATTCAAAATCCAGGATGCCACTTCTGCCGCATGGGGAACAGAAAGCTTTCAGGAATCAATTGAACCGGTAAAGGAATGGTCTGGCGTATTGACTGAGGTAGTTCTTCCCAATCTGGCAACGTGGAGTCAGAGGCAGGGCCTGCTGGTGCAAGCACTGGATAGCCGGTTCCCTTTGTCCACCGAAGACCAACTGGCCTTGGCGAATGGCAAAATGCTCAATGAAGAGTGGATGGATAGCTGGAGCGGTGTTCGCAATGTCATCACCATTGCTCCAGCGCATCGTTCCGGACCCGAGCAACAACTGATCTTCTCGCTCACCTCTCTACAGGAGATGAGGGAAGCGAATGAGGCAACCCGTTTGTTCTATGCGTATTTCGGCATAGGGGCATTTATATTGATTCTGTTGCTGGCGTTACTCCTGTCCCGAATTGTAACGAAGCCGCTCTTGGCCTTGAACCATGTCGCCAAGAAGATGTCTACGCTGGATTTTACGGTGAAATCACCCATCCGGCGTAATGATGAAATCGGCAGTCTGTCTAATAGCCTCAATGCCTTGTCGGGAACTTTGGGTCAGACACTGGAAGAACTGAGGCAGGCCAACACGCAGATGCGTACAGATATGGAAATGAAACAGGAGATTGAACAGCGTCAGCGCAAGTTTTTTGCCGATGCATCACATGAACTTAAGACGCCAATCAGCATTATTAAGGGATATTCTGAAGGGCTGAAGGATGGCGTGAGTGAGAGCAAACGGGAGCGTTACATTGAGATCATTGCCGATGAGGCGATCAAAATGGAAACGATGGTTGAAGAGATGCTGGATCTGGTGCGACTGGAATCCTCAGCGGTTCAATTGAATACGGATGCTGTTGCACTTGCTGACATGATTGAAGATATCGCCGGCCGTCTGGGTCCGCAACTGAAGGACAAAGGATTGGATGTGGTGCTTGTATCCACAACAGAACAGACGGTTGAGGGTGACCGAAGCAAGCTGGAGCAAGTTATTTTCAATATCATGATGAATGCTATACGTCATGCGATACCACATACCGATATAACTATTGAGATTAGCAGGCGTGAAGGTTTTGTCCATATTTCCATTGAGAACAAGGGCGAGCAGATAGCTGAAGCTGAGCGGCAGTATATATGGGAGAGGTTCTATCGGGTAGAGCGCTCACGTAATCGTAAAATGGGGGGGACCGGGCTTGGTCTGGCCATTGCGAAGCAGATTCTTGATCTGCATGGGTGCAGTTATGGAGTGGAGAATACACCGGATGGAGTCCGTTTTTATATTATTTTTCCTAAAGCCTAGTACGAAAGGGAGTCAAATCTTATGAAGTCTTTACCATCGATTTTAACCTTGGGGAATCTGAGTTCAGGCATGTTGGCAGTTATTATGGCTATTCATGGTGAATTTGCCCTGGCTGTGATGATGATATGGGTAGCGATGTTCTTTGATCTGTTTGACGGGTATGCGGCTCGTAAATTGCATTGTGAGGGTGAGTTCGGCAAGTCCCTGGACTCACTTGCGGATGTAGTTTCATTCGGAACAGCACCCGTGCTGATTCTGTACCTGAATTCCATGCTTGAAGTGAGTGTGCTGGGGATGGCCCTGACTGCATTGTTTCCGGTTTGTGGTGCTTTGCGTCTGGCCCGTTATAACTGTCAGAAGACAGGAAGCAGTGGTTTTGTAGGGATGCCGATTACATTTGCCGGAGGTCTGATGTCCTTTTTCGCACTCTGGAGTCCTTATTTCACACAGGGTGTAGCCTATCTTGTCATTATTGTATTATCCGGTCTCATGGTGAGCCAAATCCGATTCCCGTCTCTAAAACAAGTGTTAGCCTCACATGAGAAGGATATTGTGGAACCGAAATAAGGAGCGAGTCAGTATGGAATTTGCAAAAGAATTTATTGGTCAATATGGTTATTTCGCAATATACGGACTACTGGCTCTTGGCGTTATTGGCATGCCGATTCCGGATGAGGTGATGATGACTTTTGTCGGATATCTCGCCTCCATCTCGGTATTGAATTACTCCGTATCCATCGCCGTCAGTTTCGGTGGGGCATTTACCGGCGGATTGCTCAGCTACATGATCGGCAAGAAGGCGGGCAGGCCGCTGGTTGAAAAATACGGCAAGTGGGTCGGCGTCAATGCCAAACGATTCAGCAGGGTGGAGTCGTGGTTTCTCAAATATGGATATTGGTCCATCATCCTGGGTTACTTCATTCCAGGCATTCGTCATCTGATGTGTTGTTTCTCCGGAATTAGCAAGATGGCCATCGGCAGGTACGTCCTCGTATCGGGCATTGGTGCTTTTGTATGGTGTGTTGCCTTTATCTCCATTGGTTTTTATGTCGGTGTACTAACTTAAAATGGGACAGCCTGTTGCAACAACAGGCAAAGATCGAAGACCTCTTGAGTGTAAGGTGGTCTTTTTTTGTTTTTCTATATATGGTAGGAGACCTCATTCTAAGTAATTTAATCGACTACAAGCAACTTACCCTTGGAGCTGTAAACTAGCCCGCAAGCTATTTCAAGTAATACTTGTTGATCAATCAGGCTGTGAAGAACTCTTCGAGCATGCTGATCCGTGATTCGCAGGTGTGTTGCTAGTTCCGAGGGGGCGAATGGACGGATGATGCGTCTGGCATAACGAACAGCCTCGGCTTCTAGCCAATTTAAGGATGTCGGAACGTCCGTAGCAATGAATTTTCCCATAAAAGACAGCACAAGCTGCTGGCACCGTTTCGGTTCATCCTTAATGGAGATATAAGTGATCGGCAGAAAAATCCAATCATCCAGCGTTAGCAGACAATTCCGCCAGCATAAATCTTTAAAACGCCGTACATCCAGATCACGGGCATGTGGCCCGTATCCTTGGATTTCAATACCTGCCTTAACGCCGTTACCTGGCATGTATGCAAGATCCAGATATCGATAGCCGTTATGAAAGTCTCGAACTTCCCATTCGGGTTGCAAATGGTTAAAGTTTTTCATCAACGGAAACCAGACTGAACGCAAAAATTCCAATGTGCCATGTTCAAGTCCATTTTCCAGTCTGGACAGCACTCTAGGGTTCGTTTCTTCCTCCAAAAGGGAGTGCATCCAGACTTCGTAAGCCTCATCAAAATCAATGCTCATCGTCTTCATCTCCTCTAAAAATAAAATAAAACGAACGTGAACAGGGCTTCAGGTTGTCATGTGAAAATACAAAAAGCCGCTCCGACCATTTCCAACCTTCGCGTTGAAGGGAAAATGGATCAAAGCGGACTGTTAAGTTTTGAACGGTGACATGCCCTTAACCACTTAAATGAGATTCTTCAATTCCTCGTTCGACTTGTTTTTCCCCTTTTTTGCGTGCAAAGGTGATTTTGAGGAGTGGTGGAGTAACCAGTGTAGTCACAATGACCATGATCACAACGCTCGTGAAGTATTCCGGATCAAGTAATCCGGAAGCAAGTCCCGTTGAAGCGATAATGAGAGCAACTTCACCTCTTGATATCATTCCTGAACCAATGGCCAGTGAAGATGTCATATTAAATCCGGTCAGTCGTGCACCAGCTCCACCACCGACAAGTTTGGTAATAATAGCGATAAGACTGATAACAACAATAAACCAAATTTGTGAACCCACACCATCAAAGGTGACATTTAAGCCAATACTTACAAAGAACACTGGAACAAAAATTCCGTAGGCGATCGGTTCCAGTTTGGTTTCGACTTCATGTTTGAAGTTGGTTTGGGAGATGGCGATACCCGCGGCAAATGCTCCAATGATTCCAGCAACACCCATCCACTCTGCAAAGTACGAGAAGCCAAAACAAATAATTAATCCCGCAGTAATGACGGTCTCGGTTACTTTCAGTGGTGCCATCCACTTCATGATGCGTGGAACAAGGAACCAGCTGGCAGCGATGATGATCACAAAGAACAACAGCTTTTTACCAATAAGCAAGGAGATCGAAGTGTCTCCTCCACCAGTACCCAGCAAGCTCATCATAACGGCAAGAATGACAACGACCAGAACATCATCAACGACAGCTGCTCCAAGGATTGTTGTACCCTCACGAGAGCTGAGTTGATCCATGTCTTTCAGTGTCTGAACCGAAATGCTGACGGAAGTGGCACAGAATAAAAGTCCAAAGAACAGCGCGTGTGTCTGTGACATACCAAAGGCCATGGCGGAACCGTATCCTCCGATAAAAGGCAAAATAATACCGCCGACTGCTACGGCAAAGGCCGCCTTCCAGTTTTTCTTTAATTGCTCCAGATCGGTTTCAAGTCCGGCAATGAACATTAACAGCAATACCCCGATCTCAGCCATATAATGCACAAAATCACTTTGCTGAACCCAACCGAGAATTGCAGGCCCGAGGACGACACCCACAATCAGCTTTCCTAAAACCGATGGTTGACCCAATCTTACGGATAGATCACCAGCAAGTTTGGTAAAGATTAAAATAAGTGCAAGAACCAAAATAAATTCCATAGGTTTACTCCCCTCCAGTAGTAGCGTCTATAGGTTAACCAGCCCAAGGGCGATCCATTCTCAGCTTAAAAAAGACAAAAAGGCACAGAAAGGCATTAGGAAAAGTGCCGTTCTGTGCCTGAAAAAGACAAAGAGGGGCCCTTGGTGACAGGCTCCTCCAGTTTCAACGCGTATGTGATTAATTGCATTAATTATACCACAAATATGGACTTGGGTAAATGGGAGCTGGTTTGGATTTGATTGAAAATAGCCGTAAAGGGGCATTTTATCATGTAGTACTAAGGTTTTTGTTCAGAGTGTTGTCACTTAACAGCCCGGAATTGCCGAGATATAATGATATAGAACATAGAAGTTAGGATATGAGGAGGATTTTGCATTGGGCAAAAATAACAAAGGGGAGCCGAACATTCCATCCCCGACGAGTAATAAAAATTTCGCAGGCATCATTATCACCATTTCCATTCTCGCTAATGTCATTATTTTATTATTGTTCTTCGCACCATCGATTGGTTACAAAGGTGATGTAACCTTTGATATTACGGTGTTGCCGCGGTTTAATGCCGTGTTTAACAGCTTTACCTTCATCTTCCTGCTCGCAGCGCTTATTGCTATTATCAAGCGGAATGTGAAGCTGCACAAACGATTTATTCTTGCTGCATTCTCAACGACACTGTTATTCCTTGTGACCTATCTGACGTTCCATTACCTCTCACCAGAGACGTCCAAATACGGCGGCGAGGGCATCATTCGTTCGATCTATTTCTTCATTCTGATTACCCATAGTATACTGGCAGCCCTGATTGTTCCATTGGCATTGTTCACACTTGTCTGGGGTTGGACGAATCAATTGAAAAAACACCGCAAAATCGCACGTTGGACGATGCCAATCTGGCTGTACGTCAGTTCTACAGGTGTTGTGGTATATCTCATGATGGCACCATATTATTAATGTAATGAACGTTTCACTGTGCTAATTAGTTTGACCTGCGGGTAATGTTTCCATGGAAGGAGGGTTCACGTTTATGTACAGAGTTGTTTTGATTCGCCATGGACAGAGCATGTGGAATGTAGAGAATCGTTTTACCGGATGGACAGATGTGGATCTGACGACGGATGGTTACGGAGAAGCTCGCAAAGCAGGGAAGATCATGAAGGAACAGGGATTTGATTTTGATTACGCCTATGCATCCGTGCTGAAACGTTCTATCCGAACACTCGATATTGCGCTGGATGAAATGGACCTCATGTGGATTCCCATTACGAAGACTTGGAAGCTGAATGAACGCCATTATGGTGCGCTGCAAGGACTGAACAAACAGCAGACGGCTCTGAAGTATGGGGAAGACCAAGTAAAGGAATGGAGACGATCCGTGAACGTATCTCCCCCGGCACTGGACGAAACGGATGACCGTTATGTGCAGGATCTGGACAAGTACAAGCGGCTCGGATGTACCATTCCTTTTACGGAGAACCTGATGGATACTTCGAAGCGTGTACTGGACTACTGGAATGCGGAGATTAAACCGATGGTGTCTGCTGGCAAAAGGGTGCTGATCTCTGCGCATGGGAACACGCTCCGTTCACTCGTCATGCATCTGGACCAATTGTCCGAAGCAGACGTGATGGCGCTCAATATCCCGACAGGCATTCCGCTTGTCTACGAATTGGATGAAAATCTGCATCCCATCGGACACTTTTATCTGACCGCCGATGGTTCTACCTACAAACATGAAGAGATGACCCATGTGGCAACGCCATCTGATTAAACGGGTGTGTGAACGTTTATGCCTCAACAGAGCAAGTGAAGATGACCGCTGAATTTTAATTCAGCGGTCATCTTTTTTTCTGCGATCAAGCTTGCACTTCGTTTCGTTTTGCTCCCACAGGGTAATTGTCAAACAAGACACGATGTACATTTATCCTGAAGGAGGAGAAGCACATGTCTAAAAGAAGAGGAATTATCATGACGGCTATCGGCGCAGGTGTGACTTATCTGATGAGGAACAAACAAGCAAGAGATAAGTTGTTTAGCACTGTCTCGGGTATGATGAAAAACTCCAATTCGTCGTCCAATGGAACAAGTAAAACTAGACCACGCGTGGAAGTGAAATAGATTGCGATAGTTCGTTTATCGTTGAATTAAAATGATGATCATGAGAAACCTGGAGATGAAGTCGTTCCAGGTTTTTTTGTGCAATCAAAAGCAGTCCATTGCTTTTGTGTGTAAAGCGATTTTTGTCAGCAAGAATGATACAATGGATACTTGCAGAACGTATGAAGGGAGATGCAATATGAAGAAAAATCGTCTGGGTACATCCGAACTGATGGTGTCTGAGATTGGGCTGGGATGTATGTCACTTGGAACTGAAATGGAGCATGCTATGGGCCTGATTCATGAGGCTCTGGATCATGGAGTCAATCTGCTGGATACTGCTGATCTGTACGACGCAGGGCGTAATGAGGAAATTGTAGGACAAGCTATTAAAGGGCGTCGGGACCAAGTCATTGTGGCGACCAAAGTAGGTAATCGTCGTATGCCGGGCAAAGAGGGCTGGTCATGGGACCCGTCCAAAGCCTACATTAAGCAGGCTGTACATGAAAGTCTGAAGCGTCTGCAGACCGATTACATCGATCTGTATCAGCTGCATGGCGGGACCTTGGACGACCCCATCGAAGAGACGATTGAAGCGTTTGAGGAACTGAAGAAGGAAGGACTTATCCGATATTACGGAATTTCCTCCATTCGTCCCAATGTGATTCGGGAGTATGTAAAGAGGGCATCCATCGTCAGTGTGATGAACCAGTACAGCATTGCTGACCGCAGAGCGGAAGAAGAAGTGCTGCCTTTATTGGAACAAAAGGGGATCAGTGTAATTGCCCGTGGGCCCGTAGCTAGCGGTGTGCTAGCCGATTCTGGATCTGCCAAGGCAGACAAAGGTTATCTGGACTACACACCAGAGCAACTATATACCATTCGGCAAGGGCTAAGTCGTCTTGTTACGGATCAACGGAGCATGGCTCAGACGGCTATTCGCTACGCATTATCCCATCCTGCCGTAGCAGCTGTTGTCCCTGGTGCCAGTTCAAGAGAACAGTTGCTGCACAATATGGCTGCTTCGAATTCGCCTGCACTCACCGCTGCGGAAATTCAGGAAATACGAGAGCTTAGTCCCGCTAATCTGTACAAGCAGCATCGTTAACTCGGTACAGCCTATTTTCAATTGTAACTATACAAGGTACAATGAAGATCAGCCAAAAAAGGAACATAAAAGGGAGAGAAGACATATGGAAAGAATTCAAAGTGAACAGCAGTATTTGGATACAATCAACTCTGATGGTTTTACCGTCATTAAATTTGATACAACCTGGTGTCCGGATTGCAAAAACCTGGATCGTTTTATCGGGGATGTTATCGACCAACATACGGACAAAACCTTCTATGCCCTGGATGCAGAGAAGTTCCAGCCTTTTGCCGAAGAGAATGGTGTACGCGGGATTCCAAGCCTGCTCGTCTTCCAGAACGGCAAGAAAATCGCACATCTGCATAGCAAATGGGCTAAAACACCTGCTCAAATCTCCGAGTATCTGGAGACGCTTGAATCCAAAGTTTAAGCGAACGAAGGCTCAGCAGTTTGTTTAATTAACTTAGCTAAGGAAACCTCTTCTTGTCACGCGACAGGAAGGGTTTTTCTGCTTCATTCCAGCACGCATGATGTGTATTCAAATCTGCATTCGAAGTGGAGAAACAACGCTTGTTTAGAATTTGTTCAGTGCTCCCATGTATACTGTGAGAACAAACTGAATATTTGGAGTGAACAAGACCCATATGAAGAATGAAATTTTTGAGGAAATGCACCAATTAAGTCACAATGACGACCGGAGATATCGATTGTTGATGATTGGAGTAAAACAACTGCTGCAGGAACAAAAGGAGAATAGATATAATCTGCGTGAGAGATTAAAGAGTCGAAAGAAACACCGGAACATTCAAGTAAAAGAGTGGTACTAGCCAGCCTGCATTTCAGAAGTGAACATAAATATGGATGTCCATAATACATAGTAAACCTAGTCGGCATCACCCATGATCCAATCCGGCAGAGAAGGAAGTAATGAAGGGTCAAACTTCTTCTAATTACAGATATTCCTGTCTCTGAAGCCGTTACAGAATCGTGAAGCAACAGAAACGTAGCTCAGAATATAAAATATGGCGGCCTCACTTCCCAAGGGAAAGTGAGGCCGCCATTGATTTTGCCGTTCTATTTACTTGAGTTGTAATGCTTACATCAAAATAATAAAGAACACGGCTGCCAAGACAAAGCGATATACAGCAAAGACGGTCAGGCTCAATTTTTTCAAAATGGACAGGAACGTCTTGATCGCAAGCATGGCGACGATGAAAGCAGCGATGAATCCAATCGCAAAGATTGGGAAATCACTGCTGTTCAGGTGATCGATACTTTTGTAAAGGTCATATCCCGTAGCACCAATCATAATTGGTACAGACACGAGGAATGTGAACTCCGCAGCGGCTACACGGCTTACCCCTGCAATGAGACCGCCTGAGATCGTTGACCCGGAACGGGAGAAGCCTGGCCACAATGCCAAGATCTGAAATATACCCACCGTGAATGCCTGTTTGTAAGAGATATCGTCAACATCATGGGTTGTAATTCGTTCACTCTTACGGCTCCAGCGTTCGGCCACGATCATCAATATACCACCTATAACGAGGCTGTACAGCACTGTTTCCGGACCAAACAAATGTGCTTTGATCCAGTCGCGGAATACAAGTCCGATGACTACGGCAGGAACCATCGCCAGGAAGATATGTCCCAGATTGAGGCGGCGGGAGTAAGGTCTGCTCCCTCCAGTGAAGCGGAACATATCAATGAATTTGTTCCAGTACAGTACTACAACAGCAAGTACAGCTCCGAGTTGAACAACCACCTCAAACGTTTTGACTGACTCGTTGTCCTCTGATAAACCGAGCAAATGGGCAGTCAGGATCATGTGTCCAGTGGAGGATACGGGCAAAAATTCTGTCAAACCTTCGATGATGCCCATAATAATGGATGATATAATATCCAATTCTCTTCCTCCTTGAAATGCAGGTGACAGCATAGGCTGTCCTGCTTGACCATGCCTGTTCATTTGAACAAGGCTATCACCTATTATGATCACAAATGCACTCAACTTCAACTTATACTTGTAACCATTTGTTTAAAACTATATTGACAAAAACCTAGTTATCCCATAGGATATAAATTAACTGACTGACTGATCAATCGGGAGGGTTACATGAATGACCAAAATCAACGGTTTGGAACCCGGTGAAGAACGGCGGGACCAAATAATACGCATAGCGATGGAGCGTTTTGCAACTCAAGGCTACCATCAGACGAAAATTTCCGATATCGTCCGCGAGGCTGGTGTGGCGCAAGGGACGTTCTACTGGCACTTCAAGAGTAAAGAAGCCATTGCTTCGGAGATTGTCTTAACGGGCAAGGAGGAGTTGCTTGAGGCGATCGGACAAGGGTACCGCAAGGATGCAGGATCGGTAGAAGATATGGTGAAAGCATCGGAAAGGCTGTTCACTGACTTGTTTTTGTTTGCCGCGCAGAATCGCTATTTTATGGAACTGTTGCTCAAAGGCATCGTGACGGAAGAATCCGTACAACGCCTGGTCGAGGAGACACGTAATGCTGTGGAAACTGCGTTTCGTCACAATATGGAACGTGCCATCGAGCTCGGCATGTTGCCTAAGGGCATGGATGTACCGCTTCGAGCAGCGCTATTGGTAAGCATGATTGAAGGCATGATAACACGCTGGTTGTTCGGTTCCGATGAGTTGCACAGCAAGTTCTCAGCCATGACAGCTTCATCGCTGGCAGCTGAGGCAGCAAGCTTTGAGTTTTACGGACTATTAGGCTCGTAAGATTCACATGATTAAACAAATAGCAGGGAATAATGGGTACAACTGCGGTTTAGTCACAATAAAGTAACCCAATGTACATCCAGATTAATACACGACTGAGAGGAAGTTAACGTAATGAACAAAACATATGGATCGAAAACTCGTAAAGGCTGGTCTTTGACAGCAATTCTGCTGATGACCGTGCTGGTACTTAGTGCTTGTGGAAGTAAGGCAACAGACAATGGAAGCACAAATGGTGCACAGGCAAGTAATGAATTGGAGCAGATCAAGTCGGCTGGCGTTATCAAAGTGGGCATGATGGGCACATACGCACCGTACAACTTCCTGAACGATAAGAAAGAAATGGACGGCTACGATGCTGATATTGCACGTGAAGTTGCGAAGCGTCTTGGGGTTGAAGTTGAATTTGTATCTCAGGAGTTCTCCGGTCTGACACCAAGTCTGCAAGCGAAGAAGCTTGATGCCATTATCAGCCAGATGACGATTACCGATGATCGTAAGAAAGTACTGGATTTCAGTGATCCGTATATTACGAACCAAGTTAAAATTATTGTAAAAGAAGATAATAACGATATTACCAAGCTGGAAGACTTCAAAGGAAAAACGATTGGCGTAGGTTTGGGTACAAATGATGAATCATATCTGCGCAATGAAGTATTGCCAAAAGTGGGAGACTTCACGATTAAAACCTATGACGATGTCATCTCTTCACTCAAAGATCTGAATGCTGGTCGGATTGACGCAACAATTAACAATATGTATGCACTGAAACCGATTGTGGATGCCAACGGATTGAATATTAAAGCTGTAGGTGAACCGATTAAGAGTGACCAGGCAGGTATTGCTGTTCGTAAAGACAATCCGGAACTCGTAGCAGCACTGAATGATGCTCTCAAAGGCATGAAAGATGATGGCACGTACAATACCATTTTCAAAAAATGGTTTGGTGAAGAGCCTGCGCAATAACGAACCTGCAAGGCGAAGGGAAGATTTGACCCATGGAACTGGTATTTGAGAATATCCCCTTTTTTCTGAAGGGGGCTTACTATACGCTGTATGTAACTGTGATCTCCATGTTTTTTGCGTTCATCATTGGAGTGCTCGTTGCCATTGCTCGTCTGAAGGGACCGATGTGGCTTAGGTTGATCGCAAGGTTTTATGTATCCATCATGCGGGGAACCCCGCTGCTGGTGCAATTATTCGTCATTTATTACGGATTGGTCGATTATGGAGTGACCTTGGGATCCCTCACGGCTGCATGTCTGGGACTCAGTCTGAATGCAGGAGCGTTTCTGTCGGAGACGTTCCGTGGAGCCATTCAGGCTGTACCAAAAGGACAGACCGAAGCTGCATATGCAACGGGAATGACCCCGGCTCAAGCGATGAGACGGATTATCTTCCCGCAGGCTGTGCGCATTGCGATCCCGCCGATGGGAAACACGTTTATTGGCATGTTGAAGGAAACATCACTTGTGGCGGCGATCGGTGTTACCGAGTTATTGCGGTCAGCACAACTGCTGGTATCACAATATGCATTGAACATGCCGTTTTATCTGGCGATCGGAGTGATCTACTGGATTATGAGTATCGGCTTCTCGGCCATTCTGGAACAAGTGGAGCGCCGGCTGGCCCGGGCTTACTGATGGGAGGAGAGAAGCGATGATTACAACAACCGGACTTACCAAACGTTTTCAGCAAAATGAAGTACTTACGAACATCGACCTTCATGTCGATGCCAAAGATATTGTTGTATTGCTTGGCCCAAGTGGTTCAGGCAAAAGTACCTTGCTGCGCTGTCTGAATGGCCTCGAAGAGCTGTCCGGAGGACAGATCGAAGTCAACGGCATTGTGGTCAACAGCGCAGATCCGCTGCGAGTCCAGCGTGCCCGGGTACTGGAGATTCGTCGCCAGACCGGCATGGTATTCCAGCAATTCAATCTGTATCCGCACAAGTCAGTGCTGGGTAATGTGATGGAAGGTCTCGTTACGGTGAAAAAAATCAAACGGGACGAAGCGGCTGAACGCGGCCGAATTCTTCTGGATCGGGTCGGCTTGTCGGACAAGCAGGATGCGTATCCATCCCGATTGTCCGGTGGACAACAGCAGCGGGTTGCCATTGCACGTGCACTCGCGATGGAGCCGGAAGTAATGCTGTTTGATGAGCCCACTTCAGCCCTTGACCCTGAATTGGTCGGAGAGGTACTTTCCGTCATGAAGGAGTTGGCAGAGGAGGGTATGACGATGCTGGTTGTGACGCATGAATTGAAGTTTGCCCGTAATGTGGCGAACAAAATCGTCTTTATGGCGGATGGATCGATTGTGGAAGAAGCAAGTCCACAGGCGTTCTTTGAACAGCCGAAGCAAGAACGCACTCGTCGTTTCTTGCAACAAATTACTGAATTCTAAGAAAGAAGGATAACATCATGAATGTAACAACCGTATGGAAAGGCAAACGTGCGTTTACTTCCGAAGGACCCTCTGGCTACGCCGTTGGCATGGATGCCACTGCTGCTTATGGTGGTGACAGCAAGGGAGCTACCCCAATGGAATTGTTACTGGCGGGTCTCGGCGGCTGTATGGGAATCGATATTACGATGATTCTGGATGCTTTCCTGGACAAAATTGAGTCGATTGAGATTGAAGCGCAAGGCACACGCAGTGAAGAGATGCCCAAAGGCTTCACATCCATTGATCTGATCTTCAAAGTCGATGGGGATATCCCGGATTATCGTATCTGGAAAGCCATCCAGATGGCTGAGGAAAAATATTGTGCAGTTTCCGCTTCGCTGAACGCTGATATTCATCCTAAACTGATCCTCAATGGGGTAAGTACACCTCGTCCTTAATAGCACACGAACAGATTCTATACTAAGCAGGCACTTCCAATCGTGGGAGTGCCTTTTTTGGCTTTTCTAACCTATCAACAGTTCGTAAGTAAAGTCAGGCTGGATGTTGAATAAGGTTCCAGATACCCATGAATTTCGTGATAGCCTGATCGATCGTTGCATGAGGAACACCGTCACGGGCTTGGGTAGAGATGCCTTGCATAAAGGTATCAAATACGGTGGTCAGCATGTGTACATTCGTGGAAGCAGGAATTTCACCCACATCCACAGCACGCTGGATGCAATCCTGCAGGCGTTTGCGAGTCAGCTTTCTTTTCTCAGCGGCAATGTCGCGGATATGATTGTTTTTGGAAGAACATGTGCTGGCTGACAGCACAATTAAACAGCCAGATGGATGTGTGCTGTCTGTTTGCATTTTTGCGGTACTTCTTAATGTGGTTTCGATCGCTTCTCTTGGTGACAGTGTGAGATCCGAGAAGCTTTCCGTCACACGTCCAAACGTATCCATATATCGTTCTACTGCTTCTTTATACAGCGATTCTTTGGATTCAAAGGCTGCATAGAAGCTGGCTGCTGAAATATCCCCCATGGCTGCTCGAAGCTGAAGTAATGAAGTGGCCTCGAAACCTTGCTCCCAAAAGAGCATCATCGCTTGTAATAGGGCTTCATCCCGATCGAAAATGCGCGGACGTCCCGTTCTTGCCATAAGAGTTCTCCCCCTTTTTTCTTAATTATATACTAATCGATCCAAAAGTCATTGACAAGGTGAGACGGTCTGAATAATATAAGGAATGATCGATCCATAATTCGATTACTTGTTCTACATAAACTAAAAAGGAGCTGCACAGATGTCGAATATATCTTCTCATCGTTTTCCGTGGTTGGGGTTGCTTGCCCTGGCTATGGCGGGTTTCATAGCCATCATGACCGAAACACTTCCTGCGGGGTTGCTGCCGCAAATTAAAGAAGGGCTGCAGATCTCTGAGGCAGGGGCGGGGCAGCTTGTCACCTTTTATGCGGTTGGGTCACTGGTTGCGGCCATACCTGTGGCGCTGCTAACCAGGGGCTGGCGGCGGCGTCCGCTTTTACTTCTGTCCATTATCGGTTTTCTTGTCTTCAACACCATTACTGCCCTCTCGCAAAACTATGTACTGACACTATTCGCTCGTTTCTTGGCCGGTGTTGCAGCTGGTGTCTCCTGGGGCCTAATTGGTGGTTATGCATTACGCATGGTACCTGAGCATCTCAAGGGAAGGGGCATGGCTGTGGCTATGATTGGAACGCCGCTTGCCTTATCATTTGGTGTTCCGGTAGGTACGCTGCTTGGTTCATTTATGGGCTGGCGCTCGGTGTTCTGGCTGATGTCGTTGCTGGCGTTTGTACTGATTTTCTGGGTGCTCTGGAAAGTACCCGATTATCCGGGGCAGTCAGCTGATAAACGTATCTCAGTCAGGCAAGTGTTGTTCGCCCCCGGTGTCATTCCCATTTTGACTGTCGTTTTGGCCTGGATGTTGGCTCATAATATTTTATACACGTATATAGCTCCTTTTCTCGCCGATGTCGGTATGGAATCCAAGGTTGGACTCATTTTACTTGTATTTGGTCTGATGGCATTGGTAGGCATCTGGATTACAGGTATTTTCATTGATCGGTGGTTACGTATGCTGGTTCTCATGAGCCTTGCGGGATTTGCTTTGATTTCCCTCGTATTAGGTCTTTGGAGTGAGCACGTTGTAATCGTCTTTGGTTCTGTTGCGCTGTGGGGTCTGACATTTGGCGGTGCGGCTACCCTGTTACAGACTGCACTTGCACAAGCTACAGGCGAACAGGGTGTGGAGCTCGTCATGCCGATTAATACAACCGTTTGGAATCTGGCTATTGCCCTTGGGGGAATGGCGGGAGGTGTTCTTCTGAATCAATGGGGAGCTTCGTCATTTAACTGGGCCATCTTGGCTTTAACATTGGTGGCTTTGATTGTGGCATGGCGTGCCAAAGGATATGGATTCCGCCCATCTAGGAGTCACTAAACTTCTTTCAGTAGAAAATAATTCCGTAAGCCTGGTCGCCATGTTAATGGCGGCCTCTTCTACTAGAGGTAGGCTGGCTTGTAGGCCTGGCAATATATTACCCATTGCAATGACAATCCGAATTCTGGCGGTTATGTGGTATGATTAATTCTGAGGACAGGGCATCCTGATCCTGCTGTTTATATGTAAGCGCTTATACAGATGACGGAAGGTGCAGACATGTTGAAAAGGCTGATACGAACCACCAATAATCTCAAATTAAAGCATAAATTGCTCATTTCCTATGTACTGGTTGTCATGATTCCGGTCCTGATTGTTGGTCTTGCTGTGACCAGTTATTTTCGCCAGCAAGCCCTGGACAATGCGATAGGACAGACGATCATCAATGTGGACAAGATCAAGAGCCAGACAGCAACCATGCTGCGTGTACCAACCGATATATCCAATCTTTTAATGTTTAATGCGGATCTCAAGGAGATCGTGAATAAGCGGTACAAGAGCGTTGTGGAGTTAACCTCAGCGTATCTTGCATACAAAGACTTTCAGGAATACAGGCGTTTGTACCGTGAGATAGCCGGCATTCGCTTTTACTCAACTAACCCAACATTGATCAACAACCTCGAATTCATTCCGGTAGACAAGCAGACGGAAGAGAGCTACTGGTACCAACAGGCATTGAAAACAACCAGCATCGGGTGGTTCTACATCCCAGACAAGGAAGATAATCCTGTACACAAGCTCAGCCTAGTGCGCAAAGTACCTTTTGCCGAGTATCGGACAGAGGGCGTGTTGATGATTGTGATCAATCAGGATGAGCTGAACGGATTGCTGCGTCAGGAACAGTTCGAGACGATGATTACGGACGAGCAGGGGTATGTGGTTGCAGCCAAGAATACCGAGCTGGTGGGTAAAACGCTGGATGAGCTTGATTTTGGCGTTGATCTGCAGAATCAGGCGAAAGGCACCATAGAGGGTGATTTCCGGGGGGAACCATCTAATATTGTTATTGATGAGCTGGGCCCTGGATCGAGCATGAATAGCCTGAAGGTGATTTCGGTTTTTGCCACCAAAAATATCGTCAAAGACGCCAACACCGTCAGCTTGATTGGCATGATTTTTATTATACTGGTGCTGGTGATCGCCCTACTATTCGTATATATCATCTCGTTCCTCACTTCGAACCGATTGCTCCGGCTGAGTAAACACCTCAACAAGCTTGCATTAGGAGACCTGAACGTGACTTCACGGATTGATGGAAATGATGAGATTGGGCAACTATCAAGACAGTTCAACTATATGGTGAAAAGTATCAATGAACTCATGACGCAGGTGGTAGAAGCGACCGAACAGAACAATCAATTGGAAATCGCACAAAAAGAGATTAAACTGAAAATGATGGCGAGCCAGATCAATCCCCATTTCTTGTTTAATGCATTGGAGTCCATTCGCATGAAAGCCCATATCAAAGGGGAAGCAGAGATTGCCAACATCGTCAGGCTGTTGGGCAAGCTAATGCGCAAGAGTCTGGAGATTGGCAGTGGAAAAACAACCTTCCGGGCTGAACTAGAAATGGTACGTTCCTATTTGGAAATTCAGAAATTCCGGTACGGCGATCGCCTCGCATTCCAGATTCATATCGATCCCGAGGTGGAGAAGATGTACATTCCGCCTTTGATTATTCAACCTTTGGTTGAGAATGCGATTGTCCATGGTCTGGAGAACAAAGAGGGGACAGTCCGTGTTCATATAAGTATTCGTTTAGTTGAGAACATTGTACAGATCCGTGTGGATGACAATGGTGCAGGCATAACGCCAGAACGACTGGCTGAGGTGATGCAGTTTATCTGTGGACCGGAGGAACAGGAGAAGAGTCGGATCGGCATGCGTAATGTACATCAACGCTTAACATTGACGTACGGCGAGCCGTATGGATTACAGATTAAGAGTGTATATGGGGAAGGAACAGAGGTTTCTTTCACTTTGCCAGCAGGAGGGGACCAACATGTATAAAGTATTTTTGGTGGATGACGAACCGAGCATACGTGAGGGACTGACAACCATTATCGAGTGGGAAAAATACGGATTCCAGGTCATCGCTACAGCTGCCAGCGGGCGTGAGGCCATCTCCCGGTTTGAGGAATTGGAGCCTGATCTGACGATTATTGACATTCGTATGCCCGGTATGACCGGGCTGGATGTGATTGAAGAAGTCCGCCGGAATCATCCGGATTCGCACTTTTTGATATTAAGTGGTTACGCGGATTTTGATTATGCCAAAAAAGCCATCAGTTTTGGTGTGGATGGTTATCTGCTCAAACCGGTGGATGAAGAAGAGATTATTGGTGAACTGGAGCGTATTGCTACAATCCTGACCCGTGAACGGGAGACAATTGCACGTCATGCTGGTGAAGATACCGTCTATCGGGAGCATCAGATCGAGGCTTTGCTCTTTGACAGTCTGGAGGGTGCGGGTAGCATGGAAGAAGATAGCCTGGGACTGCACTGGCCTCACTATCAGATTGTGCTGCTGGAGCTGCATGTAGCCCCCGACCTGCAACGGGGAAGTGTTATGAAACGCAAACTGATTGAAGCATTTGACCATAAAGACCGAGGCATTGTATTCTCGTTCCATTCAGGTCTGGGGTTGTTAAGTAAGGAAACAATCACATCCGAGTCATCTGCAAGAAATCTGTACAATGAGCTGGAAGGACTGCTGGGAGAATGGGAGGTTCACATGTACGGTGCTGCGGGAGAACCTGTACATTCCACTTCTGAAATTGCGCGGTCATACACACAGGCGAATCGTTTACTCGGGGAACGCTTCTTGTTCACGGAGCAACGCATCATTCTGTGGAATGAAGGCAGTGAAAGCGTTGTTAAGCCAGAAATTGAAGCTGTGGACGGAGCACATGAGCCAGTTGAGGACGAACTTGCGGACAAGCTGTATTATGCGTTAGACATCCGAAGTAGTGAGTCCGTTATGCGAGTACTGGGTGAGATGGAAGAGCGCCTGGTTCCATATCACCGAACAGAGCAAGCGATCAAGACGGCGTTCTCACAGGTATTTTCCCTGGCGTTCAACAAGCTTGCAGCGACGAATCAACATATGCACTCCATTATGCAGGAACATTCGGTTCTGATTAATGAAGTCTATCATCAATTTACGATGTCTGACCTCAAAGTCATGGCAGCGGAACATTTGAATCGACTTATTCAACGTATGGGTGGAGGAAGTAAGGATACTGTATTAAAACAGATGATTGAATTTATCCAGCGTAACCCTGGCGAAAATCTCAAGCTGGAGGTACTTGCTGAAGTATTCAACTATAACAGTAGTTATCTTGGCAAGTTGTTCAAGAACCATACAGGAGAGTACTTTAATGTATTTCTGGACAAGGTCCGTATGGAAAAGGCCAAGGAATTGCTGGATGAAGGACTCAAGGTCCATCAGGTTGCGGCCAGAGTGGGATATGCGAACGTGGACTATTTCCACGGTAAGTTCAAGAAGTATGTAGGTGAATCACCTTCCGCGTACAAACAGGCCAGAAACCAATCATCAATTAAAGGAACGGCTACGGATATAAACGAGGAATAAGTATGGAGTGCGGGGCCTTGCCCTTGCCTATTGTGTAAAACGTTTTCGGTATTGCTGAGAAATTCCCAGATTCATCATATTGTCCATGCACTTCCCATGATAAGCAATGGTCACGGAATGTTTCACATTTTAGACTGGATTTACAAGAATCCAGTTGAAGGGATGGCTATACGATATGAATGTATCTGATATAGGCGCTGTACGTCAACCATTGAACTTAAATGGAACATGGCAGTTTTGTTTGGATCTGGAGTCCGATAAACTCGTTGAACAAGAGATATTACCGCCATCACAGTGTGAAAACACATCATGGGAGACCATTCAGATTCCCGGTTCATGGGAAGAGCAAGGATACGGAGATGAGCCTGAATACGAAAGGCTCGATACCTGGACAAAGGTACGCGAGTATGAAGGCTCAGCCTGGTATGCTCAGGATGTCCATGTTCCATCAGAGGATCCCGGATGCCACTATGTATTCAGATTGGAAGGTGTCCGATGGACAACGCATCTCTGGATCAATGGACAGTATGCCGGGCAGCAGGATAGTCTGGTGAATCAACAGAAGTGGGATGTCACTTCTCTGGTGAAGCAGGGAGAAGTGAATCGTGTGGAGATCCGCGTGGATAATACGATGAAACTTCCGCTGGCGGGTAGCCATATTCATTCATTGCATACGGCCACAGCCTGGGGGGGAATCACAGGTGGTGTTTATCTGGACAGTATGCCTCCCTGCCGATTACAGACGTTACGTATTCAACCAGATGCTGAGAACGGAACCATTCTGGTTGATTGTACTGTAAGCGCTCCCGCAAATGAATCGGCTAGATCAATGCAATTACATGTGGATATCCAGCATCCGGACGGCACATGGCTTAATCGATATAGTTGTAATGTGAATCTGAGTGATCCATCACATGTGGATATAAGCTCAGCAGGTTTAACTGAAATCAACGCTGTAATAGAACAGTGGCAATTGGAACTTGGAACAGAAAAGTCTATCGCAAAATGGTCGGATGAATCCCCTGAATTATACAAGGCAGTGATCCGTCTCCATGAAGGTGAACAGGAACTGGATCGACTGGAGCAATCATTTGGTGTACGCTCCTTTGCAACAAACGGGAAGCAGCTTGAATTGAATGGGACACCAGTATATCTGCGTGGGTACGTCGATTGCTGTATCTTCCCACTGACGGGTTATCCCGTCTGGGACAAGGAGCATTATCTTCAGCAGTTTCGAATCGCCAGATCGTATGGTTTCAATCATGTCCGACTGCATGGGTGGAGCGCGCCGGAGCCTTTCTGGGAGGCGGCTGATGAAGTCGGCATGCTGGTACAGGCAGAACTTCCCCATTGGTCTCGTTTCTTTGAGCAATCGGATCAGTCTGCGCCAGCTGAAGTATTGTCCTATCTGACACAAGAACTGGACGGGTTGCTTCAGTCGCTGCATAGACATCCTTCATTCGTCATGTTCTCCATGGGGAATGAACTCATTGGCCCGAATGGTCACCCTGAACTCAATGCATGGGTATCGAGGGCAAGGGATATCGACCCAACTCGGTTATATACGGACAATACAGGTTTTGGACAACTTCCGGCGCAAGGGCGGGAAGGTGATTATTATATCCAGTCGTTGAACTGGCATCCCCCCCTGGAATCCGCATACTCAGCTGTGCCGGATACCACGCTGGACTATCATGCAGTCACCCGGCTTGCGGAGCATCCCGTCATTGGGCACGAACATGCACAGTACACCATGTATGTGCGGCCCCAAGAGCGAGCCAAGTATACTGGCGTATTGCGTCCTAGCTGGTTACGACCGATCGAAGAATCGTTAACTAACAAAGGAATGATGGAGGACCTCGAGCATTTTCAACAGGTCAGTGGTACCCATCTGGTACGTTCCTTAAAAGAAGCCATGGAGCGAATTCGGCGAACACCGGACGCTGCGGGGGTACAGCTTCTGGACATTCGCGATTTTCCAGGGCAGGGACATGCTACGACGGGCATTCTTGATGTATTTTGGGATGACAAAGGCATTACAACACCAGAAGAATTCATGTGTTTCAACGCAGATATGGTGCTGTTATTAAGTTGCAAGGAGCGTACATTTTACGCCGGAGAATCCATTCATGTCGATGTACGCATCTCTCACTACGGTAAGGAGCCGCTTGAGGACGCGCTCATTCAGTGGAGGTTAATAAGCGATGATGTGATACTCACTGAAGGAGAATGGAAGACCGGAGATATCCAATGTGGGTCCGTCATGTCACTGGGAAGCATCGTCGCTACAGCACCTCGGGAAGCAGCAGCGGCTTTTCGGATTGAGGCGGAGTTGATATCAGGCGATTTGGAAAGAACTGTAGCGAATGTATGGCATGGCTGGTCGTTTCCTTTTTATCAGTCTCATCCGGGTTCGAATCGGTTCTGGAATACCGTGGCAGAGCTGCAGCCACTTCTCGGGGAAGCACAACATGATGGCGTAGATCGCATCGATGGATTTCAGTTGTTGAAAAATCGGGAGATTGACTTGGTGATCGTTCAGTCGTTAACACCCAATGTCGTTGATTATGTGGTCAACGGGGGGAGTGTTTGGCTACAGTCAACCGCAGAAGGGTTATATGATTCAGTGAAGACCAAGTATCTGCCTGTATTCTGGAATTACCTGATGTTTGCTACACAGCCTGGTGCAACGATGGGCTTGTATTTGAGAGAACAGCTAGCACTACTAGGTTCCTTCCCGCATGATGGGGCTTCGGACTGGCATTGGTATCACTTGGTGAACGGTACACCAGCGATAGGTTTGGATACGTTGCCCGGGGTGGAGCCGCTGATCGAAGTGGTGGACCATTTCCATCGGGCCAAACGACTCGCTTATGCCTTTGAGGCAAAAGTAGGGAAGGGTAAGATTTTGATATCCTCACTTCCGTTTGCCAACCTGGCTTTAATGAAGCGTCCAGAAGTCGCCTTTTTATTTCAGGAGATACTTGCGTATCTGCATGGAGATCAATTCCGTCCAGCAACCTCCATATCCGTAGCGCAATTACTCGGCATCGTTAAACTGCAAACGATTCAATTCACATTGTAATTATAGGGACCCGAAAGGGTCCTTTTTGTATGCAATCAGTTTGAAGTAAACGATTTCTATAAAACGTTTTCGAAATTTACCAATTTAGATAATATATTACCTTAATATAACTTTTGTTTCATTTAAAAGTAGAATTTATCACTGATTTTAACGAATTTATGTCTGATTATATATGTCTATATCTAATTTTTATATGATTTTCTCTAAAATCCAGATGGTATTTTGAAAACGCTCTATCGGGTATGATTATTTTATAAAACAGAGGAGGGGGAACGGAGATGGAAACGCTAACAAAAAAATCCGCTTCCGCGAACAGAAGCAGTGACCCCAAACCGCCTTTAAAGAATCGGCGGAACGGAATTTGGGACAGAATGAAACAGCAGAAATATCTCTATCTCATGTCATTGCCATTCGTAGCTTGGGTTTTCGTATTTAACTATCTGCCACTATGGGGATGGACGATGGCTTTCCAAAATTATAAACCTGCCAGATCGTTTGGTGATCAAGAGTGGGTTGGTTTTAAACACTTTGTAGAGCTGTTCAGTGATGATCGTTTCTATCTGGTACTTCGAAATACGCTTGCAATGAGTTTGATGGGACTGGTTGTCGGTTTTATCGTGCCGATATTCTTCGCTATTCTCCTGAATGAAATGAGAGGCATGTTCTTCAAACGTGCCGTGCAAACGGTATCATATCTGCCTCACTTTGTATCCTGGGTCGTTGTGGCAGGTATTATCACCAAGATGCTCTCCACCGATGGCGGGATTATCAATGATCTATTGGTAGGACTGAACATTATCGATCAGCCGATCCAATTCATGGCCAAGGGGAACTTGTTCTGGTACATTGTAACCGCTTCAGATATGTGGAAGGAAACCGGTTGGAATGCCATCATCTATCTGGCGGCGATTACAGGTATCGACAATGAGCTGTATGAAGCTTCCCGTGTAGATGGAGCCAACCGCTGGAGACAGATGTGGCACATCACGCTGCCTGGCATACGGACCACGATTTCCGTACTTTTCATCATGTCAATTGGACATCTTATCAGTATCGGTTTCGAGAAGCAGTTCTTGCTTGGCAACAGTCTGGTCACAGACTACTCGGAAGTACTTGATCTATACGCGCTCAATTATGGTTTGAATATGGGACGATTCTCATATGGTACAGCCATAGGTATATTCAACTCCGTTGTCAGTATCATCCTTCTGTTTACTGCGAACGGCTTGTTCAAAAAATTCACTAAAGAAAGCATCATGTAGGGAGGGGACGACATTATGGCGAACAAAGCATTCAATGCTACTCGGGGCGATAAACTGTTCGATATATTCAACATCCTCGCGATGACCATGGTGCTGGTTGTAACACTTTATCCATTCCTTAACGTACTAGCCATCTCACTCAATAACTCGACAGATACAGTACGTGGCGGAATTTACTTGTGGCCTCGCGAATTCACATTACAGAACTACAAAACGATTTTCCAATATGATGGATTGTTACAAGGTTTGCAGATCTCCATTCTGCGTACACTTGTAGGTACTGTGCTCGGATTGATCAGTTCATCCATGATCGCCTTTACACTGAGCAGACCTGATTTTGGACTTAGAAAATTTGTTTCCACAACGCTCGCGCTCACGATGTATTTCTCCGGTGGTCTGATTCCGGTGTACATTCTGATGCGTGACTTGAACCTGATCGGTACATTTTGGGTATATGTATTGCCTGGCATGATCAGTGCATTTAACGTCTTCATCATCCGTTCCTTCATTGATGGCCTGCCATACTCATTGCAGGAATCCGCGAAGCTGGACGGAGCGAATGACTTTACAATCTATTACAGAATCATCTTGCCACTGTGTAAACCAGTGCTTGCTACCATCGCATTGTTCCTGGCTGTAGGTCAGTGGAATGCGTGGTTCGATACGTACCTGTATAATGGTTCAAAGGCACATCTGACCACGCTCCAATATGAGCTGATGAAAGTATTGCAAAGTACGCAGCAAGGCTCAGGTGCTGGACGAAATGCCAATGATATGGCACAGCAAATGACACAGATTTCACCGGAATCGATCAAAATGGCGATTACGATCGTTGTAACGGTTCCAATCCTCATTGTATATCCATTCCTTCAGAAGTACTTTGTTGGCGGTATGACACTGGGCGCAGTAAAAGGTTAAACAATTGGGTACAGGCTGCCACATAGAGCGGCCGTACATCTACAAATGAAGCATCAGGATACCCGAAGCGCAGCCATTTGGTCTGCGCTTCACCGTATAGGGCTGCGGTGTGGTATTCATGAAGCTATAGACAGGGACAAAAAAGTCCCGGACAAACAGACATATGAAACAGGGAGGATTACCATTATGGCAAGTTCCAAAATGAAGATTGCACTGGCACCAGTGCTTGCAATGTCTTTACTCGCAGGTTGCGGTGGAGGAAGCGGCAGTGATACGTCGTTCAAGGATACAAGCGCAGAGACAACTCCACTTACTTTTGATTTCTTCAGCGTTGACCCCAGTCCGAACTGGAATGGCATGAAGGATGAGGTAGGTAAAGTCCTTACGGAAAAAACAGGGATAACCCTTAACGGTGAATTTGCCGTTAGTGGTGGTCAAGATAAAATATCCTTAATGGCGGCGAGCGGAGACTATCCGGATATTGTCTCCCCCAAAGGAGAACTCAGCAAACTGGTGGATGCCGGAGCAATGCTCGATCTGACAGATCTGATCGACCAATATGCTCCCAATCTGAAGAAGCTGTATGGTAATTACATGGACCGGTTGAAATACAGTAATGAGGATCAGGCTATTTATGTGCTGCCGACGTATTATGCGGTAGACCAGAAGTACTTTGATGCAGGTGGTGGATTTGGTATTCAGCATCGTGTACTGAAAGAACTCGGATACCCGGAAGTGCGTACACTTGAGGATTACGAGAATGTATTGAAGGCGTACAAAGAGAAACACCCAACAATTGATGGTCAGCCAACAATCCCGTTAACATTGGACGCGGATGATTGGAGAATCATGATTACCGTAACGAACCCTGCCTTCCAGGCAACAGGTGCTCCGGATGACGGTGAATACTATATCGATCCAGAGACGTATGAAGCAAGTCTGCATTACAAACGTCCAGAGGAAAAAGAGTACTTCCGCTGGTTGAACCATATGTATAACACTGGATTGCTGGATCAGGACAGCTTCATCCAAAAAACAGACCAATACAAATCCAAAATTGCAAGTGGACGTGTTCTGGGTGTCATTGACCAGGATTGGGGTTATTCCGATGCAGAAAATGCACTGAAATCTGCGGGCAAGGATGAAGCAACGTATTCACACTTCCCGGTAACCCTGTCCGAGGATATCAAGGATCATGCCTACCAAGACCCAGGTTTTGTATCCGGTTGGGGTGTAGGGATTACCACATCGAATCCTGACCCGGTTCGTACGATCAAATTCTTCGATTACCTGGCTTCTGAAGAAGGGCAAGTGCTGATGAACTGGGGAATTGAGGGCAAACAGTACGAAGTGAAGGACGGCAAACGTGTCATTCCTGCCGACATTCTGGATCAGAAAACCAATAATGCAGCCGTATTCCAGAAAGAAACGGGTATTGGACTGTACACCAATATGTCTGGTCACTATGGAGACGGTGTGAAGGATTCAACGGATAACTACTACACTACGAATTTCCCTGAACAGATCGTGGCAGCATATTCCGATGCAGAGAAAGAAACACTCAAAGCTTACGGTGCTACAACGTGGAAAGATCTGTTCCCGAGTGAAGACGAGTTCCCAATCAAACCATGGGGAGCAGCATACAATCTGCCAACACCAGGTGACTCCAACTACAACGTCATCTTCAAGAAAACCCAGGATATCATTCGGAAACGTATCCCGGAAGCCATTCTGAGTACTCCTGAGCAGTTCGATGCGATCTATGACGGCATGATTGCAGAAGTGAACCAAGCAGGAGCAGAGGACATGGAGAAACAATACACAGAACTCGTTCAAAACCGTGTTCAATTGTGGAGCGGTGAAGAGACTAAATAAGCTATCGATTGAATGGATTCAAACCGAGAAAGAACCCGGATAAACGGGTTCTTTTTTATACCTAAAACGTTTTCTAAAAAACGTTTTCAATTTTATAAATTCACTATTGACAAGGGATATAGGAGCGATTATTATTCAATTATGAAAGCACTTACATTTGCTTGTACATCATGTGATATAGACTTGAATCTCAAAGGAAACAATGACAGGAATGAAGAGGAATTAGGCATGAGAAGAACATTTTTTATTTTAAGAAAACGCTTCTAATGTTATAAAAACAAGAAAATTACATTTGTTTCATCTGGTCACGGTATGTGCAGGTCAGCCTGTTATACAAATATACAGCTTCATTAATATCCATAAGGGGGATTACACATGAAGGGCAAAACACCAAAAACATTCGCAATGCTTCTGTTAGCCAGTGCACTTGCAATTACAGCAGGATGCAGCGGCAGTGGAGGAGGAACTAACGCTTCAGAAAAACCGGTTGATTCCGGAGATACAACCAGTCCAGTAACCTTTACATTCTTTGGTGCAGATGCAAGTCCAAGCTGGAACAACATGAAAGATGCAGTGGGCCAAGAGATTACCAAAAGAACAGGTGTTACAATTGAAGCAGAATACGATGTGAACAATGGTGGCGACCAAAAGATACCTTTGATGGCTGCCAGCGGTGATTACCCTGATATTATCTTTCCTAAAGGTAACCTGTCGAAGCTGGTGGATGCAGGCGCAATGCTGGACCTGACTGACCTGATTGAGGAACATGCACCTAACCTGAAAAAGATATATGGCGATCAGATGAATCGTTTGAAATACAGTCTGGAAGATCAAGCGATCTATGCTATTCCAACCAACATGGGTGTAGATAACGTCGCTTTTGATGCAGGTGGTGGATTCGAAATTCAGCAAAGAGTGTTGAAAGAACTGGGATACCCAGAAGTGAAAACACTTGAGGATTACGAAAACGTTCTTAGAGCGTATTATGAAAAGCATCCAACGATTGATGGTCAACCAACCATTCCACTGACACTGAATGCAGATGACTGGAAGATCATGATCACGGTAACGAACCCGGCCTTCCAGGCAACAGGTGCACCGGATGATGGGGAATATTACATTAATCCTGAAACGTATGAAGCGATGCTTCACTACAAACGTCCAGAGGAGAAAGAATACTTCCGCTGGTTGAACAAAATGTACAATGAAGGCCTGCTGGACAAAGATACTTTTGTTCAAAAAGATGATCAATACAAATCCAAAATCGCCAGTGGCCGTGTACTCGGTCTGATCGACCAAGACTGGAACTATGGCGAAGCTGAGAACGCTCTCAAAGCAGCAGGTAAGGACGAAGCCACATATGCTCACTTCTCCGTGTCCCTGAACAAGGACATTGTGGATCACACATTCCAGCCAACAGGATTTGACGGTTATGGCATCGGGATTACAACTTCGGCCAAAGATCCGGTACGGATTATCAAATTCATGGATTGGCTCGCTTCCGATGAAGGCCAGGTGTTGAGAAACTGGGGTATTGAAGGTGAACACTACAATGTAGAAAATGGCAAACGTGTGATTCCTGACGATGTTCAGGAACGCAAAACAAATGACAACTCCAATTTCACGAAAGAAACAGGAGTTGGGTTGTACAATATTTTCAGCGCAAGATACGGTGATGGTGTAAAAGATTCTACAGACAACTACTATACAACGAACTTCCCAGAGCAGATCCAAGCAAGCTACACACCGGCTGAGAAGGAAACGTTGAAAGCATACGGTATCACAACATGGAAAGATTTCTATCCATCCGAAGATGAATTGAAACTGAAAGATTGGGGCGCAGCGTATAATATGCCTGTACCTTCTGACACAGACTACAACGTAACATTCCAGAAGACACAGGATATCATCCGCAAACGGATCCCAGAAGCGATCCTTGCCAAACCTGAGAACTTTGACAGCGTGTATGACAGTCTCCTGGCTGAACTTGATAAAGCAGGTGCAGTAGAAATGGAGAAACAATACACGGTTTGGGTGAAAGAACGTGTCTCCCTGTGGACTGGAAAAGATGTGAAATAAGCTTGAAAACAAAGCATTAAAGTTAAGGATTTTCATTGCAAAAAAGCTCTTGAAAAAGGGCTTTTTTTGTTGTTGACGTAAGGTGGTGATAGCAGTATAATCTATCATGTAAGCACTTTCAGTAAGCGGTTTATTTCATTTCCGAAAACGTTTTACGTCTGTTAGAAGAATAATCTTCTTTTTACAGAATCGAAACGTCAGCTTCACTAAAAACGTCGGAATGAATGAACTCGAAAGCGTATTCAAAAAAAGTGGTATCCTCAGGCATAAAGCCTGTTATACAGATAAAACCTTCATAAATAATAGGGGGAACTAGACAATGAGAGGCAAAATGAAAGGCAATACACCCAAGACGTTTGCAATGTTGATGCTCGCAAGTGCAATGTTGGTTACAGCTGGCTGCGGGAATTCGGGAACCAAAGAGACTTCGGAGTCCAGCGGTACCGAACCCATTACAGTTACGTTCTTCGGAGCGGATGCTAGTCCCACCTGGAACAAGATGCAAGATGCTGTTGGTAAAAAGATCACGGAGCAAACAGGCGTTACAATTGAAGCTGAATATGATGTAAATGATGGTGGTAACCAGAAGATTGCACTGATGGCTGCCAGTGGTGACTTTCCGGATATGATTTACCCTAAAGGTAACTTATCTAAGCTTGTGGATGCAGGCGCGATGCTGGATCTCACGGATCTGATTGAGGAGCATGCTCCCAATTTGAAAAAAATCTATGGGGAACAGATGAACCGTTTGAAATACAGTCTCGAAGATCAAGCGATCTATACCATTCCAACCAATATGGGTGTCGATAATGTTACGTTTGACGCTACAGGTGGATTCGAAATTCAACAAAGAGTATTGAAAGAGCTTGGATACCCTGAAGTGAAGACACTTGAGGATTACGAGAATGTACTCAGAGCCTATTATGAAAAACATCCAACGATTGATGGTCAACCAACCATTCCATTAACATTAAATGCAGATGATTGGAAAATCATGATCACGGTAACGAATCCAGCTTTCCAGGCAACAGGTGCACCGGATGATGGTGAATATTACATTGACCCTGAAACGTATGAAGCAAAATTGCACTACAAACGTCCAGAGGAAAGAGAATATTTCCGCTGGTTGAATAAAATGTACAATGAAGGCCTACTGGACAAAGATGCATTTGTTCAAAAGGATGACCAATACAAGTCCAAAATTGCCAGTGGTCGTGTCCTCGGTCTGATTGACCAAGAGTGGAACTATCAAGAAGCGGAGAACGCACTTAAATCATCTGGCAAGGATGATGCCACATACGCTCACTTCTCTGTATCACTTAACGATGAAATTGTGGATCACACGTTCCAACCAGCCGGATTTGACGGTTATGGCATCGGGATTACAACTTCGGCCAAAGATCCAGTGCGTATCATCAAATTCATGGATTGGCTTGCTTCCGATGAAGGACAAGTTCTGAGAAACTGGGGTATCGAAGGTGAACATTACAACGTAGAAGATGGTAAACGCGTGATTCCAGATGACGTTCAGGACCGCAAAACGAATGACAACTCCAATTTCAGTAAGGAAACAGGAATTGGGATGTACAACGTATTTAGCGCAAGATACGGTGATGGGGTAAAAGATTCAACGGATAACTATTACACAACGAACTTCCCAGAGCAGATTGTAGCTGGTTACACAGCTGCAGAGAAAGAAACACTGAAAGCTTACGGTATCACGACTTGGAAAGAGTTCTATCCGGCTGAAGAAGATCTGCCAGTTAAGGATTGGGGCGCAGCGTATAACATGTCCGTACCTTCCGGTACAGACTATGAGGTAACGTTCCAGAAAACACAGGATATCATCCGTAAACGGATTCCGGAAGCTGTTCTGACTACACCAGCAAACTTTGATGCAACCTATGATGCTTTACTGGCTGATTTGGACAAAGCGGGTGCAGTTGAAATGGAGAAACAATTTACGGTTTGGGTTAAGGAACGTGTCTCTCTGTGGACAGGAAAAGACGTAAAATAACATGGATTGTCTGTGATCCATGGTTAAACAAGGAAAGGGCCCTATATGGGGCCTTTTTTTTGTGTAATGATGTGATGATTTGCATTGACGCAAATTTTGAAATCACATATAATTTTATTATTGTAAGCACTTACCGAAAACGTTTTATGACATAAGGAATATACAGCTGATTCAGGAACAGGAGCTAATCATGTCCCAACACAATAACCAAACTAAAATCAATCGTCTATGGTATCAACAACCGGCAAAACGCTGGGAAGAAGCGCTCCCCATCGGGAACGGCCGTCTTGGAGGCATGGTGTACGGTGGCGCAGCAGATGAACGAATTCAGCTCAATGAAGATACATTATGGTCAGGATTTCCACGGGATACGATTCAATACAGCAGCCAGCGGTATTTGAAACAGACACGTGAGTTGATCCTGTCCGGACAATATGGTGAAGCTGAGGATTTGTTAAACCGTGAAATGCTCGGTCGTGATGTAGAGGCCTATCAGCCAATGGGTCACTTTCTATTGCACCATGAAGGTCTGGATGATCTTTCATATGATGCATTTGAACGGGAACTTGATCTGGAATCGGGTATTGCAACCACGACGTACTCATGGGAAGGAATTCGTTACGTACGTGAAGTGTATTCCAGTGCTTCGGATGATCTGATGGTCTGCACATTAACTGCTGATCAGAAGGGCGCTGTGAGTGTAAGTGTTACGCTAGACAGTCCCCATCCTTATCGCGTTGAGACTTCGGGAGATGCACTAACCATGTTCAGTCGGTGCCCAAGTCACGTGGAGTCCAATTACTTCAGAGATCACCCGGAATCCGTCCTCTATGAAGAGGATCGGGGAACGGCTTATGCTGTCCGTGTAGCATTCACGGCATCTGGCGATCAGGTGAAGGTCTCCAATCTGGAAGGCAAGTTACATATTCAGGGTGCTGACCAGGTTGTTTTCTATCTGGCAGCGGCTACCTCCTTTGAGAGTTACGATGTGTTACCTCTGAAGGATCATCCTGTATTGGAAGAGGAATGCAAGGAGTTGATCTCCAAAGCGATCACACATGGCGTGGAAGGCCTTCGTGACCGACATATTCAGGATCATAGTGCGCTGTTTAACAGAGTCTCTATTGATTTAGGGGTATCGGCTAACGCCGAATTACCTACAGATGAGCGGCTGCAGGCTTATCAGGCAGGGCAACAAGATCCTGGACTGGAGGCACTTTATTTTCAATATGGAAGATATCTGTTAATGGCTAGTTCGCGTCCAGGCAGCCAGCCTGCCAATCTGCAGGGAATCTGGAACCATCAGGTAGAGCCGCCATGGCATAGTGACTACACAATCAACATCAACACGGAAATGAATTACTGGCCGGCAGAAGTCTGCAATCTCAGTGAATGTCATGAGCCGCTGTTCGATATGCTGACAGATCTCAGTGATACAGGGCGCAGAACAGCACGGATTCTCTACGGAGCCCGTGGATGGACTGCGCATCATAACGTGGATATCTGGAGAACCACCACACCTACAGGCGGAGACGCGAGCTGGGCATTCTGGCCAATGGGCGGCGTTTGGCTGACCTCGCATCTATGGGAGCATTACCAATTTACCGGGGATCAGCGTTTTCTTGAGAAACGTGCGTATCCCATCATGAAAGAGGCTGCCTTGTTCTGTCTCGACTGGTTGGTGGAAGGACCTGACGGTTATCTGGTCACGATTCCATCCACTTCACCAGAGAACAAGTTTCTCACAGATAATGGGGAGGCACGCAGTATATCCATGGCTTCAACGATGGATATGACGTTAATTCGTGAACTGTTCACCCGCTGTATTGAGGCCGCGAAGCAATTGAATCTAGATGAGTCATTGGCGGGCGAGTGGGGGGAGGCTCTGGACAAACTCTATCCATTCCGAATTGGAAGCGAAGGACAATTGCTGGAGTGGTTTAAGGATTTTGCCGAATCCGAGCCAGGGCATCGTCACGTCTCCCATCTGTATGGACTGTATCCGGGAGAGCAGATCAATCGAGTACACACACCGGAATTGGTAGAAGCAGCACGGGTATCGCTTGAACGTCGTATCTCACAAGGTGGCGGGCATACAGGATGGAGCTGTGCATGGTTGATCAATCTGTATGCACGACTGCTGGATAGCAGCCAGGCACATCAGTTTGTGCGCACGTTGCTGGCCCGGTCCACACATCCAAATCTGTTTGATGACCATCCACCATTCCAGATCGATGGTAATTTTGGAGGTACGGCCGGAATCGCGGAGATGTTATTGCAGAGCCACTTGAACGAGTTACATTTACTGCCGGCACTACCCGAACTCTGGACTCAAGGTCGAGTTGAAGGGCTTCGTGCAAGAGGTGGTTATACGGTAGCCATAACGTGGACGGACAACAAGCTTGCTTCAGCGGTTATTAAGGCAGATCGAAGTGAGTCGCTTACCCTTCGCAGTGCTTATCCGCTACGCGTGGAAGGACATGAACAAGCCAAGGCAGAGCTTACGCCTCAGGGCGATTATGTAATTATTTTAACGATGACCGTAGGACAGACGATCCGCGTGTCATCATGAGACGGAGGAGCCAACCATGACCATTTTTAAATTTCCGCAAGATTTCCGCTGGGGGACAGCAACAGCTTCCTATCAAATAGAAGGAGCGGCACAGGAAGGTGGACGCGGGGTATCCATCTGGGATACGTTTGCGCGCACACCTGGCAAGGTATATAACGGAGACAATGGGGATGTCGCATGTGACAGTTACCATCGTTACGAGGAAGACATCGAACTGATGAAGAAACTCGGGATTAATACGTACCGGTTCTCCATTGCGTGGCCGCGCATTATTCCTGACGGAGATGGGGAGATCAATCGGGAAGGACTGGACTTCTACCATCGCTTCGTGGATGCATTGTTAGAGGCTGGCATCGAACCGTTCCTCACGCTGTATCACTGGGATCTTCCACAAACGCTGGAGGATGACGGGGGTTGGGGCAACCGAAGAACGGTAGACGCTTTTGTGAAATATGCCGAAGTGATTTTCAAAGAATTCTCGGGCAAGATCAACTTTTGGCTGACATTCAATGAACCATGGTGTATCGCGTTCCTGTCGAACCTTCTCGGGATTCATGCGCCAGGAAACAAAGACCTGCAAACGTCAATTAATGTGGCTCATGGATTGCTGGTTGCTCATGGTAAAGCCGTTCAATCCTTCCGTCGCTTGGGAACAACGGGTCAGATTGGAATTGCTCCGAACGTATGCTGGGCTGAGCCGTACAGCAAATCTCCTGAGGACCAAGCTGCCTGTGACCGATCGATTGCGCTCAATACCGATTGGTTCCTAGATCCAATCTACAAAGGTTCATATCCGCAGTTTATGGTGGATTGGTTTGCAGAAGCGGGGGCTACTGTGCCAATTCAGGAAGGTGATATGGAGATCATCTCACAACCGATCGATCTGCTCGGCATTAACTATTACACGATGGGGATCAATCGCTTCAATCCGGAGGCGGGTGCTCTGCAATCGGAAGAAGTTGATATGGGCCTCACCAAAACCGATATTGGCTGGCCTGTGGAATCACGTGGTTTGTATGAATTTATGCATTACTTGCAAAAGTACGGCAATGTGGATGTATATATCACAGAGAATGGTGCTTGCATCAATGATGATCTGGAGAATGGCAAAATTAATGATGATCGCCGGATTGCCTATTATGAACAGCATTTGGCTCAAATTCACCGCATCATTAATGACGGCATTAACCTGAAAGGGTACATGGCATGGTCACTGATGGATAATTTCGAGTGGGCAGAAGGCTACCGCATGCGTTTTGGTCTTGTTCATATGGACTATCGTTCACTCGTGAGAACACCGAAGGAGAGTTATTACTGGTATCAGAACGTCATCAAGAATAATTGGTTGGAGACACGGAACGAACATAATCCCCAATAGTTTGGGTGGCAGGTTACAAGGGAAGAGCAGGTCCTCATTATATACGGTTCCCTTATTAAAGATAAAAAAGACGGCAACTTTGGAGTATTCCATTGTGCCGTCTTTTTTTGTATTTTTACCGTTGAAAATGAGTAGTTCATAAAGGTTTCATAAGGTCAAGTGCAGTTCCTGTTATGAAGAGACGTTTTTTGGGTTATAAGAAGTATGAATGAATTGAAAAATGTTTTGTCAACGGTTGAAATCAAAATAAAGTGTCCAAATTGCGAAGAAAATTTGAACATTTGTTGACTAAAAATCATACTGATGTGGTATATTGGTATAAGGAAAGCACTTACAAAAAGGGAAAAGGAAGTGTTTACTATGGCATCGAAGACAGCAATGGTTAGCCAATTGGAGCGCAAAGACAAAAATATGCGGCGCGCCGTCTTGACGATGACAGTTCTGGCATGGGTCGCACTCATTACGGGAGTGATCATGTGTCTGATCAATCTGAATGAATTTAATGATCGTAATCTTGGCTTGATGGTCGGTATTGGATTCCTTGTAGGTAGTGTGTTTATTTACGTTATTGCCAAAGCGATTGGCCTTGTTCATACACGCCGGGAAGACGAAGGCGCCGATTGATTATAATCCTGCGTTAATTCGTTCATAATAAGACTGGATAAGTTCCCGGAATCCAGTCAATAAAGCCCTTTGCGGATTCGTTGACATTGTTCAACGGGACTGCAAAGGGTTTTATTTTGTGACTTGATGTGTAAAGATTACAATAAGCAAATATCAACCATGCAAGCGATTTGTGAGAAAAAATTCACACATTTAAGGTGTAAAATCGACAAATTTGTTAACAAGAACAAAAAAGTTGTTCATTTCTGATATCTTTAGTAGGAAGAGAGTAGTATACTGATTTTTCAGTATGAGCGAATTTAAGGAGAGGGGATCAAAATGAACAAGAAACCTAGGTCGCTAACCCGGATTATCATTCCGGTTGTCCTGACGTTGGTTACAATTGCATTGATTGTCTGGCCAATGCTGGCAGGCGGGCAGTACGTTGTTCTGGATCCGAAGGGACCAATTGGCGCTTCGCAGAGAGATTTGATTGTCATCTCGACAATTTTGTGTGCTGTCATTATTGTGCCAGTACTCATTTTGTCTGCCGTCATCGTATGGCGTTACCGCGACAAGCCGGATAACAAAGCTGCTTATGAACCTAACTGGTCTCATAGTACGAAGGCGGAGGCAATCTGGTGGACCGTTCCAATTATTATTATTGGAATACTAGCCATTGTTACGATTCGTTACACGTATGATCTGGAGCCTTCGAAGCCGTTGGCTCACGAGAAAGCACCAATTACCATCCAAGTGTCTTCACTGGATTGGAAATGGCTGTTTATGTATCCTGAGCAAGGGATTGCAACGGTTAACACGTTGAATATTCCGGCAGATCGGCCCGTGAAATTTGAACTCACTGCGGATTCACCAATGAACTCGTTCTGGATTCCGCAACTTGGAGGACAAATTTATACAATGTCGGGTATGGCAATGACCTTGTACCTGCAGGCAGATCATGAAGGTAAGTACTGGGGTTCCGGTGCTAACTTCACAGGCGAGCATTTTGGAGAAATGCGTTTTGATGTGAATGCTACATCGGACGAAGATTTTGACAATTGGGTAGCTGATGTGAAACAGAATTCTCAGCCATTGACCACAGAAGGTTACAGTGCACTGGCTGAACCAGGAACAAGCAATGTTGCTTATTATTCTGCCTTCCCAGAAGGATTGTTCCAAAATATCGTAACCAAGTATGTTGTAGATGGTCAAAGTGCTCATAGCAAACATGGAACTTCAAACGAAGCTTCTGGAGCCATTCAAAATGCAACTGATACGTCCAATCAAGACGAGGACAAGAGTGCTAACTAAAGATTCGAAAGGAGGCCCCCAATGTTAGAGGGACTTAAAGAGTTTGCATCGGAGTTTTTCGTAACCGGTGATCCGCTCATTTATGGTGCGATGGTAGCTATCGGAATTACCATGATTACTATTGTAGCGGTGCTAACTTATTTCAAAAAATGGGGCTGGCTCTGGCGTAACTGGTTAACGACTGTCGATCATAAAAAGATCGGTATCATGTATATCATCGCTTCCATTATCATGTTGTTCCGTGGTGGTGTGGATGCGCTAATGATGCGCCTTCAGCTGGCTATGCCTAACAATGAATTTCTAAATCCTGAACACTATAATCAGGTCTTCACAACTCACGGCACGATCATGATCCTGTTCATGGCGATGCCATTTATGTTTGGTCTATTTAACGTTATTGTACCACTACAGATCGGAGCAAGAGACGTTGCGTTCCCATTCCTGAATGCACTCAGCTTCTGGCTGTTCTTCTTGGGCGCAATGCTGTTTAACCTGTCCTTCGTTATCGGTGGTTCACCGGATGCAGGATGGCTGAGTTATCCGCCTCTATCGGAGCTGTCGCACAGTCCAGGGGTAGGACAGAACTTCTATATATGGGGTATACAGATATCAGGTATCGGTTCCCTGGCTACCGGTATCAACTTCCTGGTTACCATCATTAAAATGCGTGCGCCAGGCATGAGATGGATGAAAATGCCGATGTTCACATGGTCGGTATTCTCCACTTGTATTATCATCTTGTTCGCTTTCCCAATCTTGACCGTGACACTTGCATTGTTATTCCTCGACAGGTTTGCCGGGGCGCATTTCTTCACACTTGATTTGGGTGGTAACCCAATGATGTATATCAACTTGATCTGGATGTGGGGTCACCCTGAGGTATACATTGTGGTCTTGCCGGCATTCGGTGTATTCTCCGAGATTGTAAGTACCTTCTCTCGGAAAAAACTGTTTGGTTACAAGTCGATGGTATTCGCAATGTTGATCATCAGCTTCCTGTCCTTCTTCACATGGGCGCATCACTTCTTCACGATGGGTTCCGGAGCAGACGTAAATGCATTCTTCGCCGTAACTACGATGTTGATTGCTATTCCAACAGGGGTTAAGATATTCAACTGGCTGTTTACCATGTATCGAGGAAGGATACGCATGGCGACTCCGATGATGTGGACACTTGCCTTTATCCCGTGCTTTATTGTCGGGGGTATGACAGGCGTTCTGTTATCCGTTGCTCCTGCTGACTTCCAGTTCCACAACAGTTACTTCCTGATTGCCCACTTCCACCAAGTATTGATCGGTGGTGTTGTCTTCGGATACTTCGCAGGTCTGTACTACTGGTGGCCTAAAATGTTCGGTTTCCAACTCGAAGAGAAACTGGGCAAATGGGCATTCTGGACTTGGAATATTGGTTTCTATGTCTGCTTCATGCCGCAGTACGCTGTCGGCTTGATGGGTATGACACGTCGTCTGAGCACTTACGGCTGGGATACTGGCTGGTGGGAATTGAACTTCGTATCCACAATCGGGGCATTCCTGATGGGTGTCGGATTCCTGTTCCAAGTTGCGCAAATCGCAGACGGTATTCGCAAATACAAATCACTCAAAGCTCCTGCCGATCCATGGGATGGCCGTACGCTGGAGTGGTCAATTCCTTCACCAGCTCCTGAATACAACTTCGCCGTTACACCGCGCGGAGATGATATTGATGAGTGGTGGGAAGAGAAGGAACGTCGTGCCAAAGGCATCTATCCGCCAGAGCAACCGCTTGAGCCGATTCATATGCCGAAGAACTCTGGAATTCCGTTCATCATGTCTGTCTTCTGGTTCATCGCCGGTTTCGGCTTTGTCTTCGGATGGCTGTGGATGGCAATTCTCGGACTCGCTGGCGTAGGGATCTGTATGATCGCCCGTTCATTCTCATACGATACGGATTATTATATTCCGGTCGACGAAATTAAGCGTACCGAAGCGTCGTTAAGGGGGTCGGTATAGATGGCTCAAGCAGCCGCTAAGCACGGTGAGAATCATGCACATGGTCACGACCATGGACATCATGATCCACAGGAAATGAAAATTCTCGGATTCTGGTTCTTCCTGATTTCCGACGTTATCCTGTTCTCCGTATTGTTCGCAACCTTCATTGTGTTGCGTGACAATACGGCGGGCGGACCGATTTTGTCTGAATTGATCAAAATGCCTGGTGTTATTGCCGAAACGTTTATCTTGCTCACAAGTTCATTCACGAGCGGACTAGCCGTACTGGCGATGAATCAAGGCAAAGTAAAACAATTAATCAGTTGGCTGGCGGTTACAGCCGTTCTGGGTGCAAGCTTTATCGCACTGGAAGTATATGAGTTTATTGAGTTGATTCACGAAGGGTTCAGCTTTACAACGAGTGCTGCTTCGGGCGCATTCTTCACCCTTGTGGGAACTCACGGACTTCACGTATCGCTCGGTCTGATCTGGATGATTGGACTTATGTTACAACTGAAAAAACGTGGTATTACCGATGTTACTCGCGGTAAAATCAACGTAATCAGCTTGTACTGGCACTTCTTGGACGTCGTATGGATTTTCCTCCTGTCGATCGTCTATCTCATGGGGGTGATGTAGATGTCAGAGCACAACTCACATGATTCCCACGGTCATGAGCAACATGGTTCATTGAAGTCTTATGTCATCGGCTTCATCCTGTCCGTCGTTCTGACAATCATTCCACTTGTGGTGGTTCTCAATGATATGATGGAAAGAACAGGAACACTCATTGTTGTTCTGGGCATGGCAGCACTTCAGTTTGTGGTTCAACTCTTCTTCTTCATGCATATCCGTGAAACAGAGAAACCACGCTGGAATGTCATGGCCCTTATTTTCGGATTACTGATTATGATGACCATCGTAATTGGTTCGATCTGGATTATGCTTAACAATGCTGTTGCACATTAATTGATATGATGAAAGAGCTTCACGACCTTGGTATTCAAGGTTGTGGGGCTCTTTTTTTTCTAAGCTGAAGTTATCGCATATTTTAATGGAAAAAGTTGTATTATATCTTAATAAGTCGTTGATGAAATAATTTTCCAGTGATACTATTGTTATTCACTCTGTCAATATATTCAATATTTTAGTTAGAGCAATTTTAGCAAAATTATTTTAGGAGATGTACCAATGAAAGCAAGGGTAATCCGTTATTATCGTTTTGGCGAACCAAGTGAAGTGTTATGTATGGAAGAAAAAGATGTGATACCCCCTGGCCCCGGTGAATTAGCAGTGAGGATGTATGCTCGGCCTATTAATCCCTCCGATATTATTCCTGTTCGAGGAGCTTACCCGCATCGTACCCAATTACCAGCTGTTCCCGGGTTTGAGGGTGTGGGGATAGTAGAAGCAGTAGGATTGGGAGTATCCAATCAAATGTTGGGGCGTCGTGTCTTGCCACTAAAAGGCGAGAATACTTGGCAGGACGTCGTGAAGACTTTGGAGCGACATACAATTATTGTGCCAAATGATATCGATGATCACTCAGCCAGCCAGCTCTATATTAATCCGGTTACGGCTTGGTTGATCTGTACAGAGGTGCTTAAGCTTACGTATGGTGATACCCTGATTGTGAATGCAGGGGGATCTGCGCTCGGACGAATCTTTGCACAGATCTCAAAAATCAATGGATTCAAATTGATTGTGCTTACGAGAGATGATCGTCACACTGCTGAACTGTATCGTCTTGGAGCAGTTTCTGTTATCAATACAACAAAAGAGTTGCTACAGGCTAGAATGGCGGAATTAACAGAGGGATACGGTGCTGATGCAGCCGTGGATTGTATTGGAGGGACAGACGGGGAACAGCTGGTGAGTTGCCTTAAACCAAATGGGACGGTCATCAGTGTAGGGCTACTTTCGGGGATCACACCGTTATGGCATGAAGCAACTCGGGGAACACAAGTTCATGTGAAACTTTTCTGGTTAAAACATTGGGTGGAACGCTGTTCGCAAGAACGCTGGGAACAGGTATTTCATGAGGTAATGGAGCTGGTCAGAGCAGGGAGGCTTGTCATGGCAAACATTGGGGCGACGTATGACCTAACGAATGTACAACAGGCTATTGCAGCGGCTGAATCGGGTATCGAGGGGAAGGTTCTCTTATTACAGTAGTACATAAGACTTGGAAAAAACTCAGCATAAAGAATGCGTAATTAACAACTAATTCATATTGGGGGCCTTGTTGTGAAGATTAAAGATATGATGTTTACTGCGATTATGGCAGCCGTTATTGCAGTACTTGGACTGTTACCGCCGGTTCCACTACCATTTTCTTGGGAGGAGTAGATACTCCGATCCACGACTGGTAATCCATAGACAGTTAGAATCATAAATGTTTTATCGCAGAAAATTCTTTTTTTGAAAATAAAGGTACACAAAAGATACATAATGAACTAAAATGAACTTATATGAACATTAATAATATCAATCTCAACCAATTTAAATGACGAAGGGAATGGATGAATAATGGAAAATCGCTATGCTGCACATCCCAATGAAGTGAAAACGTATGATACATCTCGCCTGCGTGAGGAATTTTTGATGGAGCAACTGTTTGCAACTGATGAATTGGTAACGGTGTATTCTCATGTGGATCGTTATATTGTGGGAACGGCTGTACCCGAGAGTAAGGACATTACCCTTGAAGTGAACCTGAAAGATATCGGAACGAACTTTTTCCTGGAGCGTCGTGAAATCGGTATCATTAATGTCGGTGGTCACGGAACAGTGACAGCGGATGGACAAGGTTATGAGATTGGAGCGAAGGAATGTCTCTACATCGGTAGAGGGGTGAAGGAAGTTGTGTTCACGAGCAGTGACAAGGCTCAACCTGCCCAATTCTATTTTGTATCCACACCGGCTCACCACACCTATCCAACAGTAAAAGCAACACAAGAACAAGCTCAGCCGAATCATCTGGGCAGCATCGAAACTTCCAATGAGCGTACGATCTATCGTTACATTCACCAAGGAGAAGGTGGAATTCAGAGTTGTCAGTTGGTGATGGGCATTACCGAACTCGACAAGGGTAACATGTGGAACACGATGCCTGCACATACCCATAACCGCCGTTCCGAAGTATACTTGTACTGGAACTTGCCTGAAGACGGTGTTGTATTCCATATGATGGGTGAGCCAAACGAAACACGTCATCTGGTTGTACGTGATCGCCAGGCGATCATTTCCCCAAGCTGGTCCATTCACAGTGGTGTGGGTACAAGCAATTACACCTTCTGTTGGGCGATGGCTGGTGAGAACCAGACGTTCGAAGATATGGACGGCGTAGCAATGAAAGACCTGAAATAATAAATTACAGTTTTCTGAGTTAAATTGACAGGGTAGACACTATGACTCATTCATTTTGACTCAGATAGTATAGGAAGTTGATTGTGATGAATCCATTGAAAAGACATGAAAAAATTATGGAGGCTCTGCTGGGACGCCAGGAAGTAACCGTCAGTGATCTGAGTGAGTTGTTGCAGGTGACTGGGAAAACAGTGCGAGAGGATCTCGACAAGTTGGAGAGTATGGGACTGCTCGTACGTGTCCATGGTGGTGCTATGCTGGCTCAGAATGACCAGTATGGCATCTTGAATAGCCGTGGAGTTACCGAGAAACATCATCCGGAGAAGACGGAGATTGCTGAACGTGCCCTTGCTTACATTCGACCTGGAGATATCGTTGCTCTCGATGGTGGTAGCACCACGCTGGAGATGGCCAAACGTCTCGATAATCAACCGCTGACGGTGGTGACCAATGACCTGTTCATTATTGCGGAGCTGACCAAGAAGGAGCAAGTGCGACTGGTTGTGCCTGGCGGGGCTCGTGTACGGAATATGTTGGTTGGGGATGATACGGCTTCGTTTATATCCAGTCTTAACATTCACAAAGCCTTTATATCCACGACAGCCCTTCATCCGGAATTCGGATTATCCATATACACGGGAGATCTGGTTCCTTTGAAAAAAGCAATGATATCTGCCTCGCAGCAAGTATACGGCGTTGTGGATCATTATAAATTCGGACAATTTGCACTGCGAACTTTCGCCCAGTGTTCGGAACTGGACTACATTATCAGCGATAGTCGTTTGGATGAAGAGACGGTTGCCTTATACGAGCTGAGCGGTGTCACAGTGGATTATCAAAGTTAACCTCATTCATTATTCATGGGATTAAAGAACGGACGGCTCTACGGATTGCATATCAAAACCATGCGGAGGAATCATTCATGAACCCATTTGATTTAAGCGGACAAGTTGCACTGGTAACAGGTACCTCGGGAGGACTTGGACAAGGGATGGCCATTGGTTTGGCAGAAGCAGGTGCTGATGTGGTGCTGGTCTCTTATTCCAAGCCTGCGGCAACGGCAATTGCCATTGAAGCACTCGGACGCAAAGCTTATGTGATTGAAGCGGATTTAAGTCGTGAAGATGAGTTGTCTGCAGTGTTCGAACAGGCGCTTGCGTTCCAGGGCAGAATCGACATTCTCGTCAACAATGCCGGAATCATTCGTCGCACACCTGCGGTTGATCATGCAGGGCAGGACTGGCATGATGTAATTGGTCTGAACCTGAACACTGTATTTTTCCTAAGCCAATTGGCAGGCAGACATATGATTGAACGCGGAAGTGGCAAAATCATTAATATTGCATCCATGTTGTCCTATCAAGGTGGGATCAATGTGCCAGGGTATACAGCCAGTAAACATGGCGTTGCCGGTTTAACCAAAGCACTTGCCAATGAATGGGCAGGAAAGGGAATCCAGATTAACGGTATCGCACCTGGTTATATGGAAACCGATAATACTACCCAGATCCGTGCGGACGAGAATCGTTACCGGGATATTACAGCCCGTATTCCTGCGGGGCGCTGGGGAACACCTGAAGATCTGAAAGGCCCGGTTGTCTTTCTGGCATCTGCCGCTTCGGATTATCTGAATGGTCATGTGCTGAATGTCGATGGCGGTTGGATGGCACGTTAATCGTTTGATAATCGGATTAGCATAAGGAGGCAGTGAGATGAAACTTGGTATTCTGGCGCATACATTTGGCAAACAGCCTACAGCACAGCTTGCGCAGACGATTGCGGATAACGGATTTAATTCCGTACAGCTGGCGCTGGCCAAAGCATTATCAGATGTGGACTCATCGAATGGCAAGCTGAGCCCTGGACTGGCGAATGAGATTGGAGATCAATTTGCACAGCGCGGGGTGAAGATTGCGGTACTGGGCTGTTATATTAATCCGATTGACCCTGATCCGGTAACAAGACGTGCGGACATTGATCGATTCAAGGAGCATCTGCGTTATGCCCGGGATTTTGGTTGCAGCATGGTAGCAACGGAGACTGGGGGCTTGGACACCTATCAGGATACACATCCGGATGGATATGAAGAGAAGGCGTGGAGTGTGCTGAAAGAAACGGTTGAGGAGTTGGCTGAGGAAGCGGAGAAATGGGGCGTGCATGCGGCGATTGAGCCTGTGTCCACACATACTCTTCATACCCATGAACATATGACACGTTTGTTTGAAGAGATTCCTTCATCGAATCTGGGGATGCTGTTCGACCCGTGTAATCTGATCAAGCAACCACATGCTGCAGATCAAGGGGCTTTCTTGCGCGAGGTGATGGAATCACTGTATCAGCGCATGATTGTGATCCATGCCAAAGATGTAGCCTTTGATGCACAGGGAGAGAAGTACAATCCGGTACCTGGGGCAGGTATACTGGATTACCCGTTATTTTTTGAATTGTTAAAAACGTATAAGCCGCATATTGATATTTCACTTGAAGGCGTAACTGCGGAGGAAGCTGTACCTGCGGCCAAACATTTGCGTGAAGTATGGAGTGCAGTTCGGGTCTAACCAAACCCAGGATGAGGTATTGCATACCGAAGTCAAAGTAGCTGAAAAACCTTTGCGAGGGCAAAGGTTTTTTTTGGTACAGAAATCGATAAAGCACATATTTAATTTTTCTTATCGGAACAATCGGAAATAAGTCTTTTCAAATACGACATCTTGTGAGAGAATATGGAAAACATACGCCACCATGCGAAGACATCAGGAACTTCAAGAACGTATATATCGAGGGAGGATTCAGATTTATGTCAAACGAACGTGAGCTTTCATTTGAAACATTGGCAATTCATGCAGGCCAGGAGATTGATCCAACCACCAACGCACGAGCTGTACCCTTGTATCAGACAACATCCTATGGATTCAAGGACACCGAGCATGCAGCTAACTTGTTTGGTTTGAAAGAGTTTGGCAACATTTATACTCGTCTGATGAATCCAACAACCGACGTGTTTGAGCAACGGATTGCGGCGTTGGAAGGCGGAGCTGGAGCGCTGGCTACAGCTTCTGGTCAGGCAGCCATTACGTTTTCACTTCTGAATATTGCTGGTGCAGGAGATGAGATCGTATCTTCGGCGAGTTTGTATGGAGGTACATACAATCTGTTCTCGACGACTTTGCCGAAACTGGGTCTGGACGTGAAATTTGTGGATTCCAGTGATCCAGAGAATTTCAGAGCTGCGATTACGGAGAAAACCAAAGCATTGTATGCCGAAACGATCGGTAATCCAAAGGGGAATGTATTGGATATTGAAGCGGTAGCAGCTATCGCTCATGAACATGGAATTCCTTTGATCGTGGATAATACGTTCCCAAGTCCGTACCTGCTTCGTCCAATCGAACATGGCGCAGATATTGTTGTTCACTCTGCAACGAAATTTATTGGGGGTCATGGTACATCCATTGGTGGCGTTATCGTGGATAGCGGAAAATTTGACTGGAAAGCAAGTGGCAAGTTCCCGGGATTGACGGAGCCGGACTCCAGTTATAACGGTGTTGTATATACGGAAGCGGTTGGACCGATTGCTTATATTATCAAAGCTCGTGTACAACTTCTGCGTGACTTGGGGGCAACGATCTCTCCATTCAACTCCTGGTTGTTGCTGCAAGGACTGGAGACATTACATCTTCGCGTAGAGCGTCATAGTAGCAATGCCCTTGCGGTTGCGGAATTCCTTGAGAAACATGAGGATGTGTCTTGGGTAAGTTATGCAGGTCTGCCGAGCCATGGTTCTTATGAGCTTGCACAGAAGTATCTACCAAGAGGGCAGGGTGCTATTCTGACCTTTGGCATCAAAGGTGGTGCGGACGCGGGTCGCAAATTGATTGAAAGTGTCAAACTGTTCTCTCACCTTGCGAATGTTGGTGACTCCAAGTCTCTAATCATTCACCCGGCAAGCACAACTCATGCGCAGTTGACTGAAGATGAACAGACCGCAGCAGGGGTTAATCCGGAATTGATTCGTCTGTCTTTAGGTACTGAGAACATTCAAGACATTATCTACGATCTGGAGCAAGCCATCAAAGCAAGTCAGGGAGCAAGTGTAGGCGCGTAAATGGCATTGGGTGGATGTGTAACAATCACTTAAGCGATATGCCATAAACAGGTTATATTGAATATTAAAATGATGGTTAAAGCCGTTGTCCTCCGGGACAGCGGCTTTTTATCTTTTTGAACACACATGTATGACTATCCATCGAAAAAAGCCCATTTACAAATGAGGATCACAGGCATATACTGATTAAAAGTTGTATTGAGTAAACACAATTGCATAAGTGCAAAAATGATTATCATTCTCATTCGAGATTATTTAAAAGCATTCACAAAACCATGCTGCTGCGGGATTCCCGCAGCAGCATGTGTCATTTTTAGGGCATTAACAATGGCTCTCATTCTCAATACAACTTCATTTTTGGGAGCGGAATTTAGCAGACTCGTCATCCGCAAACCTACCATTCGAAAGGAACGTGATTCATATGCAAGCGATACATCAACCACTACACAGACAGAAACAAGCGGAACAGCGCTTATCCCAAACACCAGGCCCAAACCGGGGACGTAAGCCTGATTTTCGAGCCATGTTGCAGAATAAAGAGATGCAATCTGCATTGGGCAGCGGGCTGTTGATGCTGATTGCCTGGGGAACTGCACCGTATTTTGGTACCTTATCCATCATGCTCTACATTGTGGCGTATGCCGTTGGCGGTTGGACCAAAGCGAAGGAAGGCATCGAGACACTGGTCAAGGACCGTGATCTGGATGTAAACCTGCTGATGATTGCCGCATCCCTCGGGGCAGCGGCCATTGGTTACTGGAATGAAGGCGCGATGCTGATCTTTATTTTTGCACTCAGTGGTGCGTTGGAAAGTTATGCGACAGAGCGCAGTCATAAGGATATCTCATCGTTGCTGGCGCTCAAGCCAGAGACTGCAATGCGTATTGAGGACGGACAGATGAACCTTGTGGCTATTGATGATCTGCAGCCGGGTGATCTGCTGTTGGTCAAACCGGGAGAACTTATCCCAGCAGATGGTGTCGTGTACCGGGGGAGTTCTTTTATCAATCAGTCGTCCATCACGGGAGAATCCCTGCCTGTGGACAAAGTTGTGGGGGATGAGGTCTACGCAGGTACGGTAAACGGGGAGGGTGCCTTATATGTAGAGGTCACAAAATCGGCTGAAGGGTCACTGTTTGGCAAAATCATTAAAATGGTGGAAGAAGCACAGGCAGAAGTGCCGGATTCCCAGCGTTTCATGGAGCGGTTTGAAGGAATATACGCACGCATTGTTGTAGGGGTGACTTTACTTGTGATTGCAGGAACTCCACTACTGCTTGGCTGGACATGGAATGAGGCATTTTATAAAGCGATGGTGTTTCTGGTTGTTGCTTCGCCTTGTGCATTGGTGTCTTCGATCATGCCTGTCATGCTGTCCGCGATGTCCAGTAGCGCCCGTCGTGGCATTCTCTTCAAGGGTGGTGCCCATATGGAGAATATGGCTCGCACGCGGGTCGTGGCTTTTGACAAAACAGGTACATTGACCATGGGCACCCCACAAGTGACCGATATTATTACGGCTGAACATGTAGATCGTGCTCAGCTCTTAGCTGCGGTAGCGGCGATTGAGAACCTCTCCATGCATCCTTTGGCTCGTGCCATCGTAGATCAGGCGAACAAGGAGAATATTACACTTCAGGAAGCGGAACACGTACAGGCTCTAACAGGCTGGGGCATCGAAGGAACTGTGAACGATGTGGTCTGGAGCATTGGTAAAACAGATGTACTGGGATCAATGCAGCCAGAGGAGATGAAAGATAGCAACGTTGATGATCCAGATGGACATGGTGCTAACCATATGAAGGTATCTTCTAAGTGGGACGATGTATGCTCCCGTCTTGAAGGGGAGGGGAAAACCGTATCCGCTGTTATGGCTGATAGTGAATTAGTCGGGCTGATCGCGATGCGGGACACGGTACGGCCACAGGCAGCAGCTGCAGTGAAAAAGCTTGAAGCGATGGGTGTAAAAGTTGCCATGTTAACAGGAGATCGAGCCAGATCAGCTTCTGTAATTGCGCGTGAAACTGGAGTAAGCATGGTCTATGCAGACTTGCTGCCTGGAGATAAAGTGAAGCAGGTCCAAGCGCTCCGCAAACAGTATGGTCCAGTGTTAATGGTAGGGGATGGTGTCAATGATGCACCGGCACTTGCAGCAGCTACTGTGGGTATGGGGATGGGATTGTCCGGCAGCGGAACTGCACTGGAGGTCGCTGATGCGGTACTCATGAACGATAACATTGAAGAGATCGCTTGGGTGATTGGGCAAGCCCGGCGAGCTCAGCGTACGGTGAAACAGAATATGTGTTTTGCCATCACCGTTATTCTGGCCTTAATTGCTGGGAACTTCCTCCAAGACGTCGCATTGCCTCTGGGTGTGGTAGGTCATGAAGGAAGTACAATTCTGGTTATTCTGAATGGGCTTAGGCTGCTACGGTAATGAGATTTGAAGAGGAAAATGAGTAATTGGTTTCGCAGGTAGTATGCGGCTGGTTTAACAGCTTACGTTTGAACCTTGGGTCAGTGGGCAATGATTCGAAGGGACGATTCGAGGATAAAGAGAGCTGTGAAATATGGGACGTTATGTACAAGTGGAACCAAATGTAAAAGTATATGTTGAAGATATTGGCGAAGGCACCCCGGTTGTCTTTTTGCGTGGCTGGCCTGTTAATTATAAAATGTTTGAATACCAATTGAACGTACTGCCGAACCATGGCATTCGTGCCATCGCGATAGATTTTAGAGGATATGGCTTATCGGATAAGCCTTCAACAGGATAAGATTATGATCGCATGGCAGACGATGTTCGTGCCGTTATTGATGATCTGGAGCTGAAAGACGCGGTACTCGCAGGATTATCTACGGGTGGAGCGATCGCAGTACATTACATGGCCCCCCATAAGGGGCATGGTGTCTCCAAGCTGGCCTTGTTATCTGCGGCAGCACCTGTGTTCACACAGCGTGAAGGTTATCCGTATGGATTGACTCCAGAGCAGCTGAACGAGCAGATCATTGAGCCGATCTTTGCAGATCGTCCGAAGTTACTGGAGACGTTTGGCGGCATGTTCTTTGCGAAGAAACACAGCCAGCCATTCATGGGTTGGTTCCACGCCCTCGGCATGGAAGCTTCATCTTATGGTACCATTCGCAGTGCAATTGCGCTGCGGGACGAGGACTTGCGAGGTGACCTGAGTTCAATCCAGATGCCAACTGCCATTTTGCACGGGAAAAAAGGTGAGATCTGTCCGTTTGAGTTCGCCGAGCAGATGCACCAAGGCATCGCTTCGTCTCAACTGATTGCTTTTGAAGAGAGCGGTCATGGTGCATTCTATGATGAATTGGAAAAATTCAAATCGGAACTGATTCGTTTCATCCAATCCTGATCAGGAAAAGGCATATTGCCTCTGACAGACGATCCCAGTAATTTCATGGAATCTTCATTTGTGGCTAAACAAAGAACCCGGTCGACAGTCTTGGACTGTTCGCTCGGGTTCTTTAGTCTTCAGTTAAAACAGTTCGGTCAGACCAATCATCGTGATGAGCCCGAGCAAAAAAGACATCGTCGCCACACGTGCATTACCATCACCGTGACTCTCAGGGATAAGTTCCTTATAAACAATGAACATCATCGCACCGGCTGCAAAGGCCAGACCATAAGGCACAAGCCCAGCTACGAGACTGCTCAAGGTGTAACCAATCATAGCTGTAATAATCTCTACCGCTCCGGTCAGGGTGGCAATACCCAGCGCTTTGAAGCGGCCAATGTTCTGGTTCACGAGAAAGAGGGCCACCAAGAATCCTTCCGGTGCATTCTGCAATCCGATGGAAAAGGCAATGAGATTGCCCAGGCTCTCATCTGAGCTTGCATAGCTGACACCAACGGATAACCCTTCCGGCAGGTTATGCATGGTGATGGCTGCAATAATCATGAAGGCTTTGGTTTCAATTTTAAAAGGCATTTTCTCGGGATTCTCCAGATCGACGTGTGGAATCTTCATCTCCAGCACCAGTAGAACCAGGCTACCAAGCAAAATACCAAATGCGAGTACAAAAAGATTTGATTGGCCAAGTGCTTCCGGAATGAGGTTATACACTGAAGCCGAGGTCATAATACCTGCAGCGTAGGCCAGCAAGATATCACGCAGACGGTGTGATATTTTGCGCATAAATAAAATCGGTACGGCCCCTAGGCCGGTAGACATGGCTGATATAAAACTGCCAATGAGTGCATCGTTCATGCTTCCATTTTCCCTCCTGATGAAGACTTCTTCATAATCGCTGCCGAGCATTGACACCGTACATAAAAGAGATCATAATGAACAACAGATTAGAATGATTATAAATTAGAATTCCGTTTCTGCATAGGATAATTCTCATTTCGCAGGCAGGACTTGTGGACATGATATGGGCTTTTCGTTCTAGTGTATGCAAAAGCCTAAGCTTTTGATGCTCGAGGGCCTAACCTTTTTGCAGAACCCGGGGGAGGAACTATACATGTATAAATCAATTATTATTGGAACAGGCCCTGCAGGGCTGACAGCAGCAATCTATCTGGCACGTGCCAACTTGAACCCACTCGTTATTGAAGGACCACAACCTGGTGGCCAACTGACAACAACGACTGAAGTGGAGAACTTCCCAGGTTTCCCTGATGGGATTATGGGTCCTGAACTGATGGACAACATGCGTAAACAAGCTGAGCGCTTCGGTGCTGAATTCCGCACAGGCTGGGTGAACAACATCGACATGAGCGAGCGTCCATTCAAGATTCAAGTTGAAGGTATGGGTGAACTCGTATCGGAAACATTGATCCTGTCTACAGGCGCATCTGCTAAATACCTCGGTATCCCTGGCGAAGAAACAAATGTAGGCCGCGGTGTCAGCACATGTGCAACATGTGATGGATTCTTCTTCCGTAACAAAGAAATCATCGTCATCGGCGGTGGTGACTCTGCTCTTGAGGAAGCAAGCTTCCTGTCCCGTTTCGGTTCCAAAGTAACGTTGGTACACCGTCGTGAAGAACTGCGTGGCTCCAAAATCATGCAGGATCGTGCACGCAGCAACGAAAAAGTAGAAATGGCTTTGAACCGTACACCACTCGAAGTACTTGCTGGCGACAACGGCGTAACCGGACTGAAAGTGTTGAACAATGAAACAGGTGAAGAAGAAGTGATTCCGGCAAGCGGCGTATTCGTAGCGATCGGTCACACACCAAACACTGGTTTCCTTGGCGGACAGATCACTACGGACGAACACGGTTATATCCTGACTACACCAGGTACATCCGAGACAAACATCCCAGGCGTGTTCGCATGTGGTGACGTACAGGATACACGTTACAAACAAGCGATTACAGCTGCAGGTAGCGGATGTATGGCTGCCATGGACACAGAGAAATACATTGAGAGCTTGGAGCACAGCGCAGTTGTTCTGTAATAGAATGAGCTGATCCCAACCAAACTATAGATTAATATAAAACCATATGAGGTGAATTAAACATGGAAAACGTAATTGTATATACATCAACGAACTGCCCGAACTGCAAATCCGTAAAAACGTTCCTGGCTGACAAAGGTATCTCTTATGAAGAGCGCAACATCGAAACTAGCGATGAATATGCACAACAAGTATGGGATATGGGCGTACGCGCCGTGCCATTGACTGTCATTGGTGAACATCGCATTCTGGGTATGAACAAAACCCAATTTGCCAAAGCATTGGACGCTTAAATCAGGCTGATTATCTGAATCATCATGTGTTGAAAGAAATTTTCGATTCATATGCAATTCCGGTTTTCGCGAGCCGTTAGGATATAGAAAGAACCGTACCCGGAAGGGTACGGTTTTTTGTGCAAACGCAGAATATGATCTAGAAAAAAATACTCATGAAAGTCTGAAATACAACATACACCAGCAATCCTGACAGCATGTACATGAAACCAGCCTTCTTTTTGCTCTGGAACAATCGGAGTATGCCAAGGCTGAACAAGGGCGCAAGCACAATCAGGAACAGGAGTACGGTGACAAACATTTGCGCCGAGATATCTGAAGTATCCACGTAGGTCACGCTTTTTTTCACTCCGTTTCGTTATCGGAATTAACACAGCTTGATTCACACAGCCATGACAAAAATCACATAACCCCATTATACATCTGGATTTCTTTAACAAAAAGGGAGGAAATGGGGCGAAATGATGTCAATTTTCATCTGTTATTAGACAGACACCCTAATTTTTCCTAAAAACTGGGATATCGCAGAGTAAGCGGCACCAACGCGGGTGGAACGGCTGCCCAGAGCTGCCCATTCAATCTGCAAACTGCGGCGGTGATAAGGTAATGTACGTTCCTCGACAACTTGTTTTAACGCTGTTTCAATCCAGGGACCTGCTTCAGAGAGCGGACCGCCAATGATAATACGTTCCGGGTTGAAACTGTTAACGATATTGGTAATGCCAATCCCCAGTTTGCGCCCAATCGTGTTGTATAATTCCTGAACAGCCTCGTGGCCTTGCTCGGCATAATGAATAAGATCGCGTGTAGTATGAGCAGGTAATTTTAGCTGATGATCCGGGTGCTCGTAAGCTTTTTCCGATGCGTATAACTCCCAGCAACCACGATTACCACAGGAGCAGGGCAGACCTTCCGCTTCAATGGACATATGGCCTGTTTCTCCTGCGTAGCCCCACGCGCCTTTGTATAATTCACCATCTACCATGATGCCTGAACCAATCCCCATGCCTGCACTGATGTAGATCATGTGACGGACACCGATACCTGCCCCAAAATTCAACTCTCCATGGGCACCAGCATTGGCTTCATTATCGATGGTTACTGGTAGTCTAAATTCTTCTTCAAGAGTGGAGCGAAGAGCTACCTTCTCCCACCCCAGATTGGGTGCAAACAGGACCGTCCCTGCCTCATCGACCATGCCGGGTACTCCGATGCCAATGCCAATGACACCGTGAGGCGAAGGAGGAGCTGCTTCAATGAGCTGTTTTGCTGCCAATTTCAATTGCTCCAGTACAGAGGACACGTCATGATGTTCCAAGGTCATTGCGTACTCTGTCATGATGTGTCCTTCCAGATCTGTTAGCACGCCTTTCAAATGAGTCACACTGAGTTCCAGACCGACTGCATAGCCTGATGTCCCTCGAAACAGCAGCATGAGTGGTTTACGTCCGCCGCTGGATTCACCAGGGCCAATCTCCTGCACCAGGTCATCACTGATCAGATCAGCAACCAGATTGGATACCGTTGCTTTGTTCAGCCCCGTAACCTCGGACACTCGCGCACGAGAAAGAGGGGCATGGCGCCGGATCGTATCCAGAACGATCGACTTGTTTATTTTTTTGACCAGCATCTGGTCTCCGGTAATTTTCATATGGTTAAGGCACTCCTATTCTTCTGATAAAAGGGTTCTGACCCACATCCGAAACAAGTTATTCGACTATTATAGCGTAAACAAACATGTAAAAAACAATTTTATTTTACTTTGTTTAACCAATAGACAAAGTAAATTCGATGTGATAGGATAACGGTGTAAACGATTTCTTAAAACTATTGAGGAGGCATTTTACACATGGCCTATTTTGAATCCGTTAATAAAATTGCATTTGAAGGTAAAGATTCCAAGAATCCTTTTGCTTTTAAACATTATAATCCGGAAGAAGTGGTAGCCGGCAAATCGATGGAAGAACATTTCCGTTTTGGCATGGCTTACTGGCATACATTAACTGCAGGCGGCAGTGACCCGTTCGGTGCGGAGACAGCTGTTCGTTCGTGGGATAAATACTCGGGTCTGGACCTCGCGAAAGTACGCGTGGAAGCGGCATTTGAATTTTTGGAAAAAATGAATCTCCCGTTCTTCTGTTTCCACGATGTGGACATTGCACCAGAAGGTAACAACCTGCGTGAGTTCTACAGCAACATTGATACAATCGTTGATCTGATTGAAGATCATATGAAATCCAGCGGCAAAAAACTGCTCTGGAACACGGCAAACATGTTCTCGAACCCACGCTTCATGTTTGGTGCAGCATCCACTTGCAACGCAGACGTGTATGCTCACGCTGCAGCACAGATCAAAAAAGGTCTGGAAGTGGGTAAACGCCTGGGCGCTGAAAACTATGTATTCTGGGGCGGTCGTGAAGGTTACGACACATTGCTGAACACAGACATGCAACTGGAGCAAGACAACATTGCTCGCATGTTCCACATGGCTGTAGACTACGCGAAGGAAATTGGCTTTGACGCACAATTCCTGATCGAGCCTAAACCAAAAGAGCCAACAAAACACCAATATGATTATGATGCAGCAACTTCCATTGCTTTCTTGCAAAAATACGGTTTGGACAAACACTTCAAACTTAACCTGGAAGCGAACCATGCTACACTGGCTGGTCATACATTCGATCACGAAATCCGCGTTGCTCGTACAAACGGCATGCTCGGTTCCCTCGATGCGAACCAAGGCGACATGTTGATCGGTTGGGATACGGATGAGTTCCCGGTTGATATGTACGATGCTACGTTGACAATGTATGAAGTATTGAAAAACGGCGGTATCGGCCGTGGTGGTGTGAACTTTGACGCGAAAGTACGTCGTGGTTCCTTCGAAGCAGACGATCTGTTCCTGGCACACATCGCAGGTATGGACACGTATGCAAAAGGTCTGAAAGTAGCAGCGAAGTTGATTGAAGATCGTGTATTCGATGACTTCATCGAAAAACGTTACAGCAGCTTCAGCGAAGGTATTGGCGCAGATGTGGTTGCAGGTAAAGCGACACTGGCTTCCCTTGCTGAGTATGCACTCAACAACGAAAGCCCACGCAAAAATCAATCCGGACGTCAGGAATTGCTGAGAGCACAACTTAACCAGTACATCCTGGCTGACTAATAGCGCATAAGGCAGGGTTGGTGCACGTCGGCCACCGATGGTTATTCAACTCATATGTGTTGGACATTAGTATCCAAGCTTGCCTATGCACAAGATTAGCTTGTACCATGGAACGCCTGAACAAGCATGACATTCGGACCGTCCCCGACTTTCCCTTGGGAAGACGGGGGCGGTTTTTTGGTTAAACAAACAACACGATTTTTAAGATTTTTGATATAAATGTTTCTTTAAGATGGTGCATGCAGAACGAAGTGAGCAGAAAGGACCCGAGGAAGCGGAGCGTGCGCATTTATCACCGGATTTCTCCCTTGCTAAAGGGTATAAAGGAAATCCGGGGGTAACGGCGATCTGAGGGTTTTCTGATCACGAAGTGACCATATGAGCATCAAGGATTTCATTTATAACCAATGACGAATCAAGGTCATTGGATCAATCTTTTCGCTACAAAAACGAGTACGTTTTTACTGTTTTGATATAAATGTTTCTCTGAGATGGTAAATGCAGAACGAAGTGAGCAGAAAGGACCCGAGGAAGCAAAGCGGTCGCATTTATCCCCGGATTTCACCCTTGCTAAAGGGTATAAAGGAAATCCGGGGGTAACGGCGATCCAAGGGTTTTCTGATCACGAAGTGACCACATAAGCATCAAGGTTTCATTTATACAATCCTGTTACAAACGAGAGGAGTTAACCTATGAGTTACGTAATCGGTGTCGATCTTGGAACCAGCGCGGTCAAAACCGTGTTGGTCAATCGTGAAGGTAAAGTGGCATTTGAAGCATCTGAGGCATATCCGTTGTATCAGCCCAAGGCTGGATACAGCGAACAAAACCCTGAAGATTGGGTAGAGCAGACCATTGTTTCCTTGCGTAAGTTGCTGGAAGTGTCTGGCGTGCAGCCTTCGGAAATCGAGGGAATGAGCTTCTCCGGTCAGATGCACGGACTGGTGTTGGTGGATGCAGAAGGTAAACCGCTGCGAAATGCAATCTTGTGGAACGATACACGTACTACGGCGCAGTGCCGCCGGATCGAAAAAGTACTGGACGGCAAGCTGTTAAGCATTGCCCGGAACCGTGCACTGGAAGGCTTCACATTGCCGAAAATTCTGTGGGTTCAGGAGAACGAGCCTGAATTGTTACAGCAAGCATCCTTGTTCCTGCTGCCAAAAGACTATGTGCGTTATCGCCTGACGGGTGATTATGCTATGGATTATTCCGATGCAGCGGGAACTTTGCTGCTGGACGTTGCAGGCAAGCAGTGGAGCAACGAGATTGCAGATGCATTCGACCTGCCAATCTCCCTATGTCCACGTCTTGTGGAATCGTTTGAGGAAGTGGGCACGTTGCTGCCTGAGATTGCGGATCAAACGGGTCTGGCGGCTGCGACGAAAGTATACGCAGGTGGTGCGGATAATGCTTGCGGTGCGATTGGCGCAGGTATTCTGAGTGAAGGACAGACGATGTGCAGCATCGGAACGTCCGGGGTTGTGCTTTCCTACGAAGAGCGTAAAGATCTCGATTTCGAAGGCAAAGTGCACTTTTTTAATCACGGGGAGAAAGATGCCTTCTATATTATGGGTGTAACACTTGCCGCAGGATATAGCCTGTCCTGGTTCAAGGATACGTTTGCAGCGGACAAATCGTTTGATGTGCTCTTGCAGGGCATTGATCAGGTTCCGGCGGGCAGCAACGGATTGTTGTTCACACCATATATCGTTGGGGAGCGTACACCTCATCCGGATGCGAATATCCGTGGCAGCTTCATCGGTATGGATGCAGGACACAAGCTGGAGCACTTTGGACGTGCGGTGATGGAGGGCATTACCTTCTCGCTGCGTGAGTCCATTGATATTCTGCGTGGTGCAGGCAAAACAGTCAATGAAGTCATCTCCATTGGTGGTGGTGCCAAGAACGAAGCCTGGTTGCAAATGCAGGCTGATGTCTTTAATGCCACGATTGTGAAGCTGGAGAGCGAACAGGGTCCTGCGATGGGTGCAGCGATGCTGGCTGCCTATGGCTGTGGCTGGTTCCCGTCATTGCAGGAATGTGCAACTGCGTTTATTCGTCCAGCGAAGTCCTATGAGCCGAACCCGGAAACGGTTGCTGTCTATGATGGACTGTTCGCACTGTACCAGGAAGTCTATGGACAGACACGTAGTCTCAATGATCGTTTGGCTGAATATCGTTAATTCATTTATTTATTTCACTACATTAATCTTGTGATTACATTTAAAAGCATCCGCGAAGGCGGGTGCTTTTTTGTCGTTCATCAAGATTAACCCCATGAAAGGTTTACTTGGCCTGCATATCCGCATTCCGGCTCTGCATAGATTGGAAATAGAGGATTGTGATTCGTCCAGGCATCGTGTATCCGACATTTTAATAGGTAGAAGCTTGAGCATGGGGGTGAAGCTTTGGATGGACATGAGGAACATGGAAGACCACATATTACCTTGTCGATGATCGTTCGTAATGAAGAGAATCGTTATCTCAGGCAGGCACTGGAGAGACATCGTCCCTGGATTGATCGCGCAGTAATCATTGATGACGGAAGCACGGATGGAACGGTCGCGCTGTGCAGGGAACTTCTGGACGGTATTCCACTCGTATTAGTGGAGAACGCTGCTTCACGTTTTGCAGACGAGGTAAGCCTGAGAAAACAACAATGGAAAGAGACCGTGGCGACCGATCCGGAGTGGATCTTGAATCTGGATGCGGATGAGATTCTAACCAGTGACTTTGGGTTGGTACGGGATCTGCTGCTCAGTGGAAATGAAGATGCGATCTATTTCAGATTGTTTGATATGTGGAGTGAGACGCATTACCGGGAAGATGAGTTCTGGCAGGCGCATGCCTATTATCGGCCATTTCTGATTCGTTATCACCCGGGGATGAACTATGAATGGAAGGAGACACCCCAGCATTGTGGTCGTTTTCCGTTAACGATCCAGCATTGGTCCTATGGATGTCATGCTCCCCGGGTGAAGCACTATGGTTGGGCGCGGGAAGAAGACCGCATCCGCAAATATGAACGCTATCAAGCACTGGACCCTGAAGCAAGATACGGTTGGAAGGAACAGTACGAATCGATATTGGATCAAGAGCCACGACTGTTGGCATGGTTCGAATAAGGAGAGGGGGAGTGAGTACATTGAAGAAAGACCCTTTACGCAAATCGCAAGAAGAATCCCAACCTCAAATAGAGCCGAATTCACATGAGAAAGATAATCAGAAAGAGAATCAAAGAGAGGAGCAACCTGAGAGCCAGAAAGAGAGCCAGAGTAATCATCGACCGCCCAGACGTTCTGATCAATCGCAGGAAACCCATCAATCGGAAAAGCTTGAAGAGCTTAGCCAGGAAAGAATACTGATCGCCAGCCCGGTTCGCCAGACCACTCCGGTGCTCCGTGAATTTCTGGATTCTCTGCATGCACTGGAACGAACCACAGTGAAGACGGATTATCTGTTTGTTGACGATAACGTGGAAGAAGCCGCATCGAATATATTGCGTGAATTTGTGCTTCAGCATGAAGGGACGGTTATTCAAGCAGATGAACATGGCAGTGGTAGTTCTGACAACAAAGGGGTGTACAGCAAAGATGAGGGGGGACACTATTGGCAGGATGAGCAGATTTGGCGTGTAGCCGGTTTGAAAAATCGCATATTGCAATATGCACGTGACAACCACTACGATGCGGTTTTCCTGATAGATTCTGACTTAGTGCTGCATCCGCGGACGCTGGAGCAACTTGTATCGAGTGGCAAAGACATTGTATCCAATATCTTTTGGACCCGCTGGCAGCCGGATGCCAGGGAAATGCCACAGGTATGGCTGCAAGATGAGTATGCCTTGTATCGCCGCGGTGGCAAAACATTAGACGGAACCGAGGCGGAGGACGAGGGCACGCAAACGACTGCTTTTCTAACTCAGCTACGGATCCCGGGTTGTTATGAAGTTGGAGGGCTGGGGGCATGTACCCTTATTCGCAAAAATGTTCTGGCAGCAGGAGTTTCATATGACCAGATTCCCAATGTATCCTTCTGGGGCGAAGATCGTCATTTTTGCATCCGTGCTCAGGCACTGGGTTTTCGTTTGTTCGTCGATACTCATCTCCCAGCGTACCACATCTATCGTTTGTCCGAACTGCCGGGGGTATCTGCATTTAATCGCAGGGCCAGACGAGGGGAGGAGACGATCAGTATTACCTTGTGTATGATTGTGAAAAATGAAGAAGCTTCCCTCGCCAGATGTCTGGACTCGGTCAACGGCATTGCCGATGAGATTGTAATCGTGGATACCGGTTCGACGGATCGTACTCGTCAGATCGCTTCCAGATATACGGATCGTATCGTTGATTTTGAATGGGTGGATGACTTTGCAGCAGCACGAAACTTTGCCTTCGATCAGGCGAAGAGTGAATATATTCTGTGGCTGGATGCCGACGATGTGTTCGAACCGGAAGATCGGGCGAAACTGATCGCCTTGAAACGTTCGCTCGACCCGGATGTTGATAGTGTCACAATGGATTATAATCTGTCATTCACAGCAGATGGCAAGGTAGCCTACAGCCTGCGTCGGAATCGTCTGGTGCGTCGGGATCGGCAATTTCGCTGGATTGGCGCGGTCCATGAATATCTGGCTGTAGCGGGCAATCTGCTGCATAGTGATATAGCGGTTACCCACAAGAAAGATAAGGTGTATACCGATCGTAATCTGCGGATTTATCGCAAAAGGGAACAGGCCGGAGAGGAATTCGGGCCGCGTGACTTGTACTATTTCGGTAATGAACTGAAGGACCATGGACAGCATGAGGATGCGGTGAAGTACTATGAGAAGTTTCTGGATACCGGATTGGGCTGGGTGGAAGATCAGATCGCTGCTTGCCAGAAAATTGCGGATTGTGAAGCTGCACTTGAACGTCCGGAACAGGAAGTCACGGCGTTGTTCCGATCATTTGCCTATGATTTGCCAAGAGCCGAGATTTGCTGTCGATTGGGTGGTTATTTTGCCGACCGTGAAGATTATCGCAAGGCCCTGTTCTGGTACGAACAGGCGACTCGTGCTGTACGTCCTGATGATCCTATGGTAGTGCTGAATGAAGCAGCTTGGACCTGGATGCCGCATCTGCAACTATGTGTGTGTTATGACCGGATGGGTAACCGCGCCAAGGCCCGAGAACATAATGATATCGCACTTGCCTATCATCCAACACATCCAAGCATGTTATATAACGATCGATACTTTAAAGATTTGGAGAAGGATAACGTATTGGAAAATGCCTAAAGCATGCATATAGATTGGAACTGTAGGTATAGATATTGCTGGAACAGTTGTTTGTAACAAGAGCCTCCTCTGATGAAGGAGTGGACGCAATGTGCCACTTTTATGAGAGGGGGTTATTGACGTAATTGTATCAAAGGAGTTATTGTAGATATATTAAGTCTTTTATTAGGAAGGAATGAGATGATGAAGTATTCCAAAGCTACCAATTACGCCCTGCACACGATGCTTTTTCTTGCGGCATCCAATTCAGATAAACCTGTGGGTGTGCAGCAACTTTCAAAGTGGCAGAATGTTTCACCCACATATCTGTCCAAGATTTTAACTAAATTGACAAAAGAGGGGATGATTCATTCTTCATCTGGTGCCCATGGCGGGTATACACTTCAGGAGAAGTGGGAGGATCTTACGTTTTTGGACATCATACAGGCCATTGAGGGTACAACCTCTCTGTTTGATTGCTGTCATCACAAACAGGGATGCTTAATTCAAGAAACCATGATCACTGCCGAAGGACAGATGGAAGAAGTGCTTAAAAATCGAAAATTATCTTCAATTGCCGGTAAAATATCAATGATGCATTAAGTATTTTTTTGTATTTATAATAGATATAATTTGTCTTTTATATCTATTATAAATTTCAACAAACGAATATATCCAGAAGATTTCACACACTATTCTTTTGAATAAAGGAGACTGAAATGAATTCATTTATTATCTATTTATTGGCTTTAGGAGCCTTTGTTGTGGGAACAGCCGAATTTGTCGTATCTGGTGTTTTAGATATCATTGCCCGCGATTTACAGGTTTCGATCTCATTAGCGGGACAATTGGTCACCGTATATGCACTATCTCATGCATTGGGAGCCTGGGCTCTGGTCATGCTGACTTCCAAGTTACAACGTAAAAAAGTACTTCTGTATTCCATGCTTATTTTTATCTTGGGGAATATCATTGCATTCTTCAGTTTGAACTTTGGCATGCTTATGTTCTCACGCATCGTATTGGCCATGAGTGGTGGTCTGTATTTTGTCCTAGCCACGAACTATGCTGCAAGACTAGCTCCTTCTGGCAAACAGGGTAGTGCCATTGCAACTGTCATCACAGGATTCACCGTTTCATTGGTATTAGGAGTGCCGATTGGTACCTTCATTGCTGCCTACATGGATTGGCACTATGTTTATATCATGATTGCAATTATCGCATTTATTAATTTCATGCTGTTGTACAGATTTATTCCTCGAATGGAGGGTAACCCGTCTCTCTCCCTGAAGCAACAATTATTGATTATCAAAGATAAAAAGGTTATCACCGGATTATTAACGACTGTTTTCTGGATTCTGGGCTACACCATGGTATTTGCTTATATCGCTCCACTTTTAAGTTCAGTAGCCGATTTTTCAATAGAAATGATTAGTACGGCGTTACTTGTATTGGGTGTATTTGCATTCATAGGTTCCCGTCTTGGTGGCTATGCGGTAGATCGATGGGGACCTGTTCGCACGATTCCAATCAGTTTGATTATTCATGCTGGTGCCCTCTTTATTTTGCCAATCACAGCAGGTTCCACAATAGGTATTCTTCTGACCATCATGATTTGGGGCACAGCTGCCTGGATAACAACGCCCGCGAATCAGTTCTATTTGATTACATTGAGACCACAGTCTTCTGAAACAGTCCTGAGTTACAATACGGCAGTAATGAACATAGGTATGACTTTCGGTGCCGGATTGGGAGGTGTAGTTGTGAAATACAATTCCGTTCAAAATTTGGGGTGGATTGGTGGTATGGTCCTGCTGTTGGCGTTGGCGATTGCCCTTGTTTCCTTCAGGTTGACTACAAAGCCAAGTTGAATTCAATGTCTTTTTAAAAGCAAGAAGTGAATATTGGATCAAATGATTTCATCCAGGAGAGGATATGCCTTACAATAATGAATAACGGAAAAGCGGTGACCATGATTGCCTGTCTTCGGCTGCCGAATTGATGAAGCAAGGGGAACTGGATATGAATTTGACGGAAGTACTATTGGAGTCAAGGCTGGTTGCGATTGTGCGCGGTATAAGCCGCGAAGCGGCAGTAACAGCTGGACAAGGTATGACAGGTGGTGGAATCCGACTAATGGAAGTCACACTGAACACACCTGGAGCACATGATATTATTGCAGACTGGCGTGAGCGGCATGAAGGAAAGGCTTATGTTGGAGCGGGTACGGTTCTGAATGTGCAGATGGCGAAGGAAGCAGTCGCTGCAGGAGCACAATTTCTGGTGTCTCCCAATGTCGATCTGTCTGTCATTGAATATGCTGTAGAACATGGTGTCGAGATCTGGCCTGGAGCCATGACACCTACGGAGATTGTCGCTGCCCATGAAGCGGGAGCGCGAGTTGTGAAGTTGTTTCCGATGGCGAGTCTGGGTATACCGTATCTGCGGGAGATCAAAGCGCCACTGAATCATATTCCACTGCTGGCAACAGGTGGTGCCACACTGGAGAATATTGCTGATTATTACGCAGCAGGCGCTGCTGCAGTGGGTCTGGGAAGTGCACTTTTACCACGAGAAGCTCTTGTGGCAGGAGATCATGAGCAGATTGCAGCATGTGCACGGAGATTTGTGAAAGCAGCTGAAGTCTAGGATTCCAGCGTCAGATGAGGGATATGTATATTTGGGTATATATGAAGGTGCCTTTAGATTAGTTGTTGGATTAATCTTTATCATAAAAAACCATGTCGCTTAACGTGCCGTTCATTCTATTGTTTTATGATGGATGTATGCCAGAATTCGGAGAGGAGAGATGCCCTGTGAAAGCTAAAACAATGATAGGCGGCGTGCTCGCCGTGGCCGCAGTAACGGCAGGTGGATTATGGAAGGCAGCGGTAAAGAGCCAGACACCCAAGAAGATTCCAATCACATTGACACCCCCAATGCCATTTGAGGATGTGACCTTTGACAGTGGGGGAGGTCGGGTGCATGGCTGGTTCATCCCGGCCAGAGTTGACATTCCGAAACCATGGCCGCTCGTTATTATTGCACATGGCTGGGGCTCTAATCGCTCCCGTGTTCTTCGTTACGCACGTCCGATCTGGGAAGCAGGATATGCTTTATTTATGTATGATGTGCGTAGTCATGGGGCCAGTGATCCGGTTCGTGCTGCATCTGCCTACCTGTTCCGGGATGATCTGCTCGCGGCGTTGCAGTATACGACTGCACGACCAGAGATTGATGCGGATGCCATCGGAGTGCTTGGACATTCTTTGGGAGGACTGGGTACGATTCTTGCAGTGACGGAGGGAATTCCTGTATCAGCAGTGATTACGGACTCGATGCCATCGCAATTTGAAGTAATCGTCAGTTCAGAGTTGAGACGCCGACGTCTGCCCTTGTTTCCACTGGCCCAGTTAATTCCGAGAATCTGGTTCTGGCGACTGGGTGAATCTCTGAAATCTTATCGTCAGCGTGATCCGGTGATGATGCTGAACGAACGGCGCAGGGGGATGCAACTGCCAATGCTTATGGTACACTCCAAGGGGGATAATTTCATTCCCCCGAGTGAGCTTGAATATTTTATGTCCAAAGCCGATCCGCCTGTTGAACATCTATGGGTCAACAGCGGAGGACACAGTTGTTCTGAGGAAGATCCCACCTTCTGGGACACCGTTATTCCATTTTTGAAAACCCATGTCCAAGGTCGGTCAAAGTCGAACGATTCCACTATTGCGAGCAGTTAAACCAGGTAGAATCAGGCCTACATAAGAGTGCAGGCTAACAAAGGGAACGCCAACGTGGTTGGCGTTTTTTTGCTGTTATGAGCAATATGCAGAAATTCACATTTGTAAAATTGCCCCGAAAACGACCATTAAAAAGGAAGCTTATGGTATCATAGGATAGACTGGCAATATTCATGCGAGGTTATTTGTTATGCATCTTTGTATGAAATTGAAGGGAGAGGTCCAGATTTGAGTTTGAATTGGAAGTTTAATGTACGCTTCAAAATGTTCACAGCGAAAGCTGCAACGGCAGCGATGGCAACACTGTTACTTGCTTCGCAAACACCAGGTTTTGCAGGCAGTGCATCAGCCGCGCAAGCAGAACAGTTAACTGAAGCGACAACGGGGGATAATGAACAACTAGACGCAACGAGCAATGACGTGCCCGAGGGAGCGAAAATCTCATCCAGGCAAGCCAGTGAAAATATACTGAAGCTATTTCCTTTGTTAAAGAAAGCAACGATCTCATCTGCACGATTCGATTCACCTAATTCTTATCCACCGCCAGACTACAAGGCATGGGAGATCGGGTTCCAGATTACGCAAGGCAATCATACGTCAGGATTCAATGCAACCGTACATGCAGGCACAGGGGAAGTGTTAAGTGTACATTTGCCGTCGGATGTCATGGATAAGCATGTCACGGCATCGGATGTTAAGCTAACCAAAGCTGAAGCCGAAGAGAAGGCCGTGAACCTGTTGTACCAAGCGATTCCAGGTCTGAAAGATACAGAGTATGCTCCGCTTGGAGATCTGTATTCTTCTATTGAACAACAGTCATTATTCGGCAGAACAGAGTATCGATACGGTTACCAGTTGAAGCATGACGGGTTATTATCTGACGCAGAGACAGTCTACATAAATGTGGATGAAAGTGGTTTGGTGACAGGTTACTCACGAGGTACTACCTCAGCTAAGTATCCTTCATCGAAACCGGCAGCTTCGGAAGAGAAGGCGAGACAGCAGTTTGAAGAACAGTTCGATGTGGAGCTGGCCTATATCTCCAAAGATCGTCTGTCTTCCAAACAAGGTCAGCAGTATTATCTTGGCTACACACCAAAGACTATCAGTATCGTCCCGATTGAAGCCAATACGTTGGAACGGATTAATACATTAACCGGTAAAGCTGTAGATGAAGATTCTTTGCAGCAGGATACGAAGCTGAAAGGCGATGTAACTCCGTTTGTCCCAGCCAATGGTACGAGGTTAAATGTACAGCAGGCCGCCAATCGGGTGGCTACGAACTTTGATATTCCCAAGGGTTACAAGCTGGAGCACAGCCAGTTAAGCAAGGGATTATATGCAAGCCCGAACAATCAGGTATGGAGTCTGAGCTGGAGCGATCGAAGTGCCAATATGTCCTATATGTTCATGCGGGATATCTCAGCACAGGTAGATGCAGTTACTGGACAGATCTACAGTTATACGATGATGCAACGAATGGGACCACAGATGGAGCAGGAGAAGGCAACTGAAGAGAAGGCAGGCAAAGGGGTAACCCGAAAGCAGGCTGAGAAACTGGCGATGGACACGGTCATTGCGCTAGTTCCAGATGCAACGGAACAGTTCCACCTATCTAACGTTATTGAGGTAGATGATGCGCGTACCTTTATGTTCCAGCGTTATCTGAACGGAATTCCGGTTAAGGATGATACGGCACAAGTACAGGTGCTGAACAACGGAACGATTAACGAATTCTATACACGTATTGCCGCAACGCCTGAACAACTGCCAGCAGAGAAAGAGCCAGCCATTAGTTACGAAGAGGCAAGGGCAATCTACCTGAAAGAGTTCAAGCTGGTTCTGGCGTACTCTAGTTACGGTGGATGGGGTATGAACAGCGGTGAAGTCATCCCGGTGGGAGTTAACCTAGCTTATATGCCTACACGAGATGAAAATTCGATCTATGGCAACTATGAAGTGCTGGATGCTAACACAGGAAAATGGATGTTGTTATACGGGGATACAAGCTCTGCAACCAAGGCGGATCCTACGGATATTTCCGGTCATGTCGCCGAAGCAGCTCTACGCAATATGACACAGCATGGCGTATTGCTTGCGGATGAGCAGGGACGCGTATTCCCGGATCGTGTGATCACCCGGGGAGATTGGTTTAACTATCTGGCAAGAGCGATTAATCCAAATATGGATCTGTACTACAGTGGGGACGGAGATGACAAGTTATACGCTGATGTGACACCTGACAGCCCGTATTATAAGGCAGTTCGGGCATTAATCGATCAGCGCTGGCTTGCCGGAGCGGACCCTGAACAGAATTTAAATCCGCAGGAAGAGATGACACGTGAAGAATTGGCAGTACTGCTTGTACGTATTTTACGCTATGAGAAGCTGGCTGGATTCTACACATTGCCATCGGATCTTCCCAACATTGCGGATGCCAGTGCCATTACGAGTAAGGGAGCGGTTTCCCTGAGTTTGAAGCTGGGATTGCTTCCTTCCATTGAAGGACGATTCATGCCTGCACGAAAAGTGACGGTAGCTGAAGCGTCACAGGTATTGGAACGGCTGGCGAAGCTTCAAGGTAAGACAGATACATTTATGAGTGGTAATCGCCTGTATTAGACGAGGAATCACACATATCATGCCCAAGCGGATCATAGGATGAAAATAACGGGTAATCGTGATTTATTGAACTGAAGATCAAAGGGACCTTCCATAGAAGGTCTCTTTTGATTTAATTTTTACAAAAATTATATCATTTTAACTAACATTTACACGATAACGGAGAGGTCAGAAATAACTTGAGGAAGCGAAGCGTGCGCCTTTATCACCGGATTTTTCCTTTTGAACAAAGGATCAAAAAAATCTGGGGATAACAGCGATCGGAAAGTTGTTCTGACATCGGAGTGTTAGTGTAAATATTCTTTAGTTGAAATGATATAGAAGAATGACGACAGAGCCTTTTGTGATACAATAGGGCGTGAGAACTTTGCAAAGAAGGGTGGGTTCCTTTCATGGGTAAGAACGGGAAACGAATTATCACCATACTGCTGGCAGGCTGTCTGATTGCTGTAGCATTACCACGTACGGTTGATCTGGATCAACTATACGCTGCATCAGGAACATCAGATATATCCACGGCAACAGATTTGCGCCAGACCTTGCTTACCGCAATGTCACAGCGAACGGAGGAACTTGTTTTTACATACAAAGGCAATGTGAAAGGCCTCAAAAAACAATTACAAACCTCCATCGATGAGGCAATGAAGAGTGACCCTTATATCCAATATACCGTTAAAAGTTATGCATTCAATTATAAAGGCTCCAATGTGTCGGCCGAGGTGCATGTGACTCTCTCCTATCGGGAGACCAAGGAGCAGACCGATTATGTGAATCGTAAAGTCACAAACGTGTTGAAAGAAATCATCAAACCCGGCATGACGGATCATGAGAAGGTCAAGGTCATTCATGACTGGATTGTGCTTAACCTTTCCTACGATACCTCTCTGAAGAAATATACGGCCTATGACGGGCTTGTTACAGGCAGTACCGTCTGTCAGGGATATTCACTGTTGGCATATCGGATGCTGGAGCGAGTAGGTATCGATAACCGGATTGTGGAAGGTACAGCGGGCGGGCAGCTTCATGCCTGGAATATCGTGAAGCTAGACGGCAAGTGGTATCACATGGACACCACCTGGGATGATCCTACTCCTGACCGCAAAGGTAAGGTGAGCCACAGCTATTATTTGCTGAGTGATGATGAGATGGCACGTGACCATATCTGGACAGACAAAAGCAAGTACCCCGCTGCGCCTGCCCCGTATCGGGAAGCTTTACTGAAGCTGGTGAAGGCCGGAGATAGCAAAAAGGCTGCCTATCAGAAGCTGTACCATGCTCTGGACTATTCCCTGTATGATGAACAGGATGCTGTTAAAGGCCATGCTGCGCTGAAGACCAAAGTTCAGAGCAAGCTGAAGGAAGGCGGAACCTCGCTGACATTCAGGTACAAGGGTACGGAGGCTGGACTGATTGAAGATTTGCAGGATTTGTACCAGCTTGGCATGAAATCGATATCTTATTATGTGTCCAAAATGGAAGGTACTACGGATCTGCGCGTCAAAATTAACTGGACAATATAACAGCCGTTTGAACAGGATGCTCCGATTGAGGAGTATCCTTTTTTGTGTTCAATTTTGTGTTCAATAGCGAGGATTTTAGTGTTGTCTATTTTTTGTATATGTCGCTTTGCTATTCTAATCTTCGGCGTATGCCAACACTACGTACGAGGAGGATATGCAAACAATGAGGAAAAAAGTGAGCATAGTGATCATTGCTCTGTTACTGGTCACGCAAATGATGCAGGGTTGGATATTTACACCAACAATGCATGCTCAGGATGAATTAACTAATTTGCCAGCCAGTGCAATCAGCGATACAGCATCAGAAGAAGGTTTGGCAGGTTCGGAAGAGGTCAACAACGTTGATGTTGCTGCCACTCCGGAAGAAGAGGGGGAGGGAAACCTCAACCAGAGCAGTTTAGCAGTGGCAGCTGCAGGTCCGGTAATTACAGATCAATTGATTACCAGTGTGCAGATGTACAATCAGGAGCCAGAAGACAATGGGAATGGCACGATTGAAGTTAAAGGAGATAAAATCGAGGATATTCGACCAAGCATTCAGGATGAGGTGGCTGTAGTCTTTGCATGGGGACTTGCAGACGACAACCACAACTACAGCGATGGCTCTACGTTCACCTTTAACTTGCCCGATAAATTCATCATCGGATCACAGCTTAAGGGTAATCTGGATGGCGGTGTAGGGGAGTATGTGGTGAATCCAGATGGCACAATCATCTTTACCTTTAATGAACTGATCGAGCATGCGAAGCTGGAAGGCAACTTCTACGTGTGGATTAAGTTCGATGAGAGCAAGATGGAAGATGGTTTGAAACAACAGATAGACTTTAGTTCCGTAGGGCAGGGCATCATTGATGTGCACTTTGCCAACACAGCCATAGATAAGTTAAAGAAATCGGGAACCGCAAACAAAAACAACTTCAACTCGGATGAAATTAAATGGACCGTAGATTTTAACCAAGGCGAGAAGGCTATGAAAAATGCTGTTCTTGCAGACACGTTCCCAGCAGAGCTAGAGCTCAAGGGCAATATCGAAATTCGCGAATTGGAAGTGCAATTGAATGGATCTGTTAAAGAAGGTCCAGGGGTTCGCACAGAATCACAGTTTCCAATTCAATTGGGAGACACGGATAAGGCCTACCGTGTGACTTACACGACAAGTGTTAAAGCACCAACCACTGCTCCGTTCACCAACGTGGAGTATCAAAATCAGGTTGCGCTTACAACAGATCAGAGCGAGCACAACGAAACAGATATTGGCCGAGTTCGTGTAAGTTTTAATGAGCCTTTGAACAAGTCAGGGCAAGATAGTGCGTATGATCCGGTAACACAGACGATCACATGGAAAGTGCAATATAACTACAATCAGCAAGAAATCATGCAAACGAATGCATGGATTGAAGACCGCTTTGATACGGCAAAACAGCAACTGATCAACAATTCCGTCAAAGTGTATCAAGTGGACATTAATGCAAGTGGAGCGGCTTCGAACAGAACACTGATCAATCCAAATGAATACACACTCGAAGCGATCGGTACAGGGTTCGATGATGGCTTCAGATTACATTTTAAGAACGATATTACAAAGGCCTATGAGATCGAATATGATACACAATCCATTCATCGTGTTTATACAAACGACACTATTACGAACACAGTGAACATGTATGATGGTACTTCCAAAACAGGCCGGAGAGACATTCAGGAAGTCATTTTTGCAAAGAGTGTAAAAAGTGAAAACTTCAACACAAAAGAAATTGAATGGCAGATGGTTTTGAATCATGATTTGCAGGACATGACGGATATCGTCATCACCGACAATTACGAAGGTAGACATATGAAACTGATTCCGGGTAGTCTTCAAGTGAGCGGTGTTAACAAAGACGACTTTGAACTGACTCCAGACCCGGCTGATCCAACGTATGAAAAAGGATTCTCACTTCGCTTGAAGGACGGGGTAACGCTCAGTACGGAGCATGTTATTACTTACAAGACAAGCTTTGATCCGACAGCAGGTATGCCAACGAATGATGAATATCGCAACTCGGCCAAGATCGATTGGGAAGAGTCTGATGTAAAACAGACTGCGATTACAAAATCTGCTGCGGTCAAACCGCAAGACTACACGATTCAAAATGGTAACAAAAAGGGTGAATATAGCGCCAAAGATAAAAAGATTACCTGGACAATCGATGTAAACTACAATTTGTTTGATATTCAGGATGCAATCCTTAAGGATGCTTACACTGGAGACCAATCTTTTGTAGACGGCTCATTGAAGGTTCATGAGTTAGAGTTACAGGGAGCCAATAATGTTACTGCTGTAGGTAGCGAGGTTCCACTCACACCTGGTCAATTCCAGCTGAACACGGACGGTAAAGGTTTTGTTTTGGATCTGGGTAACATGGGCAAAATGGCTTATCGCATTCAGTACCAAACAAGTCTGGATGGACCATATTCTGTCGTAGGTGCATATGCCAACCAGGCTGTTCTGACGGATGGTGAGGGGGGTGTAATACGATTTAATAGATCAGCCAGTGTTACACCTGCCAACGGTGGTGTGTACGTGCGCAAAACAGGGAAGCAAGAAGGTACAACGGATAAAGCATCATGGACGGTAAATATCAATCCAAGTCAATCTTTCATTCCTGCGGGTAATCAATTAACAGATACCTTGTCAGAGAACCAGATTTTATTGGCTGATTCATTGAAATTATATGCAACCAATTTACCTGCCAACAATTCAGGCAATGTATCCACCAAAGCTGGACTTGTTGATCCGGCTGATTATGAATTGCACGTGGAGGGCAATACATTTACCTTCACCTTCAAGAAAGATATCCATACCGCATTCATTTTGGAATATCAGTCTTATATTAATGCCGATCATGGTGCCCGAATTGAGAATAAGGTTGAATTTGCAGGCCAATCTTCCTCGGTAATCGGAGAAGGTAATCAGTCGGGAATCAAAGTTTCCTTGGCTGGAGCAGGTGGAGGAGCCTCTACAGGTCTGGGCAAAATCAGAATTCACAAAGTCAGTGATACAGGAGTTCCGCTGGAGGGTGCAATATTTGCAATCTATAATGCGTCTGGAACTACGCTTCTGGAAACATTGAAACCAACGGACGAGAATGGTGTGGTCGAAAGCTCCAGAAACTATCGATTAAACAATCTAACCAACGGTATACCTTATAAGTTAAAAGAATTATCTGCACCGGCAGGATACTTGGTTGATCCTGAATATGGCTCTGTCTCAGGTAAAACGATTGAATTTAAGGATGCGGATATCGCTTTTGAAATTGAAAATAAAAAGATTCGTCAAGGCTTTGAATTAACCAAGGTAGATGCGGTGGACTCCTCGAAGACACTTAAGGGAGCAACTTTTGAATTGTACTCCAAGGACGGCGCAACGCGAGAGAAAATCGATGAGTTAACGACAGGGGAAGATGGGAAGATCGCCAAAGGTGGACTATCGCCAGGGGATTATGAGCTGGTAGAAGTCGTGGCACCTGAGTTTTATCAATTGGATGCTACACCAATTCCGTTTACCATTGTAGAAAATCAGACGGAGAGTATTACATTGACGAAGTCTAATGCAATGGGTACAGGTGGTAAACTTGTCGTTACCAAAGTAAATGCCAAGGATCAGTCCGTATTAAGCGGAATTGAATTCGAATTGCGTGATCGTTCCAACAGTGTCATCGATACAAAAGTAACCGACCTAAATGGGGTCATTGAATTCGACGGTTTGGAATACGGTCCATATACATTGGTAGAGACCAAGGCAGAAGGCTATGTTATTGAACAGCCGGAGACGCTTGTATCTATTATCAAACCGGAAACTCAATTGACCATTGAAAATAAAAAAAATGATCGTTCCGTGAAATTGATTAAAACCAATGCGGGTAGAACTCAGCACCTGCAAGGAGCTGTGTTTGAATTACGGGCCCAAACTGCATTGATGGATGCAAATGGGAATTGGGAGTTCCACAAGGTAACAGGTCTGGATGAAGCTACACTGACAACCAATCAACAAGGTGAAATTGTACTTGAAGGCTTGGATATCAATAAATATCAGTTGGTTGAAATAAAAGCACCTAACGGATATGTCTTAGACACAACCCCAGTATCATTTGAAATTACGAGTACACAAACCGAAGTTGTAATTGTGGAGAAAACAAACCAGGCTATGCCAGTATCAGGTGGATCGAGTGGGCCTTATAATCCGGGAACACCTAATACGGGGGGAACGCCGCCAGATCCGGATAAACCAACAACACCGGAACCGGAAACACCAGGAACGTCTATCCCAGGCACTGTTGTTACTGAACCTACTGAACCTACTGAACCTACAGAACCTGGAGGCGGAACCGAAATTCCAACAGATGAAGATAACGGAGTAGCTCCTTCTTCACCAAGCGATTCCAACGGTGACGATACTGCATCTCCAGTTGGGGATACAGATGCACCGGATGGGGATGGTGCACTTGCACCTCCTACTGGAACGGATACAGATGGATCCCAGGGCAATGGAAATTCTGCATCACAGCCAAACGGAAATTCTGGATCTCAGGGAATGCTGCCACAGACAGGTGAAGAGAGCACAATGGCTTACACTGCTGTGGGCATGATGCTGATGGCGTTAGGTAGCGCTGGATTCATGTACTTCCGCCGCAGACAACAGCTTCAACGCTAGATTCAAACACGTAATATCTAAAATTCATCGTGTGTAGATAGAAATACCCTCTAGCAATCACTACGAAGACTTAGCGTCGACGTGTGAATATGCTAGAGGGTATTTTTTGGTGATATTTAGGGAGGGTCAGGTCCCCGCAACAATCGGTTTCACTTCAATAGCTCTTACAATTAGGCGATGTGTTGGATTGACGAGTGGATCACAGGTAATCAAGGTAAGGACCTGTCCAAGTCCGGGATCCTCCAGTACAGATAAGTCAGTAGGCTCCACTATGGATATCTGATCTACCTTATATTGGATAGTCGTTCGATCTGCCAGGGTGACTTCCATTGAATCACCAATCTGGAGTTCTCCCAGACGATTGAACAACCGACCTTTTTTGTGGGCGCGATGAGCGGCTATGGCAGCATTACCTTTGTTACCGATACTAGTGGTTTCGACAAGATGGGTTGCAGCTACCTTCATGTTGTCCTCCGTTGCACCTTCCAGAATCGGTAAGCGGACATCAATCTTGTCAATCGATAGTATCCCCAACGTATCCGAAGAGGCGTCTTGCACTGTATCTGTACTATCCGTAGTCGGCTCGGCGGAAGCTGCATCCTGCCTGCCTTGTTCGAAGGAGTGATTAAGCTTAGACAAGCCGTTTTGCAATTGCTCCAGATCGTTCATGACACGGGTTTGCTGCCAGTCATAATACGTTTCTCGCAGGAAAGGAAAGCTGATGATCAGGATGCCCAGTAGAACGAGCAGAATAGAGAATTTTTTCATTATACATCAACTCCCGTTGTCCAAGAAAAATAGTATACCCTTCTCTATTCTACTTACGGATCTATACAAAATATGGACAGGGACGAAAGGACGTACAGAAATGTTCGAAGGGGGAGCCGATCCAACACAAAACCTCCCCGTTTCGCTACAGTAGGAAGACTGCAACGCCCCGGGGAGATATTATTATATAGTGTCAATTGTATCAGCTGTATAAGTTAAACTAACCATTTACATGAGAACGTAGAGGACAGAAACAACCTGATTCTTCGTTAGTGCTTATCAGCTGGTGAATCGGTAGGTGTGAAATCACATTCCTGCAGTGGCACCACTTTGGTCTTTTTGATCCATTTGTAACCGAGCCACAACACCAGGAACAGGGGTACGCTCAGGTAGGCAACGATGGCTCCACTCCAGTCGATCTGATCACCCGTGAATGCCTGATAGTTCTGTCCGATGATCACGATAATACACAGGACAAAAGCAAAGATCGGCCCAAACGGGAACCAGCGTGCACGGTAAGGCAGATCGCTCAGATCCCTGCCTTGTGCAACGTATGCACGACGGAAGCGATAATGACTGATAGCGATACCCAGCCAAGTGATAAAACCACACATACCGGATGCATTCAACAACCAGGTGTACACAATCCCATCGCCGAACAGGGAGGCAAGGAATGCTAACATACCAACGGCTGTTGTGAGCAGCAAGGCATTCATTGGAATACCCTTTTTGTTCAACTTGCCGAGGAAACGAGGGGCTTTACCATCTCGGGCAAGGGCATAGAGAACCCGGCTTGAAGCATACATACCTGAGTTACCGGCAGAAAGTACAGAAGTCAGAATAACAGCATTCATCACGGAAGCTGCAATGGCGAGGCCAGCTTTCTCAAATACCAGTGTGAACGGGCTGACACCGATATTTTCCAGATCACCTTTGAGCAGATTCGGATGCGTATACGGGATGATCAGACTGATCACGGTAATTGCCAAAATGTAAAAAATCAGAATGCGCCAAAATACCTGACGAATTGCACGAGGGACATTTTCGCGCGGGTTTTCACTTTCACCGGCGGCTACCCCGATAAGCTCGGTACCTTGGAATGAGAATCCAGCAGCCATGAACACACCTAACACAGCGAAGAATCCGCCATGGATGGGCGCATCACCGATGGTGAAGTTGCTGAAACCAACCGCTTCTCCGCCCATAATACCAAAGATCATGAGCACACCAACGGCGAGGAAGATGATGACAGTAGCGACTTTGATAATGGCGAACCAGTACTCGGACTCTCCATAACCCTTAACGGACAATACGTTCAAGGCAAAGATCAGCACGAGGAACAATAAGCTCCATAACATGGACGAACTGTCAGGGAACCAGTATTTAATGAGTACTGTAGCGGCAGCAAGCTCTGCTGCAATGGTTACCGCCCAGTTGTACCAGAAGTTCCAGCCCATGGCGAACCCGAGAGCAGGATCGACAAAACGTGCGGCATACGTATTAAATGAACCGGAGTCCGGCATAAAGGTAGCAAGCTCACCAAGGCTGGTCATTAGGAAATAAACCATGATTCCAACGGCTGCATAGGCAATTAATGCTCCACCAGGGCCTGCGGTTGAGATGGCGGTACCACTTGCGAGAAACAGCCCGGTACCAATCGAGCCACCGAGGGCGATCATCGTCATATGGCGTGCGCGTAATCCTTTTTTCAGGGAAGGTCCAGTTGTTGTTGGGTTACTGCAGTCTTGCATGGAAACACTCCTTCATTCGATATACTGATGTTTGCGATACTTGAATTCATAAACAAAAAGACCACAGGCATCAGCCTGCGGTCTTTAATATTTCAATGTCCGCACCATGTCCCAGATGATTAAGATAGCTCAACACAGAAGAATTCATACCTTTATATAAAGGAAATGTACTTCCGTGACAGTTCTGCGCCTTTCGACAGCAGCCCCAGCTCACCGGACCGTATAAGGAACGTCCAGCGAGCTTCGGCGGGTACACCTTTCGGCTGATCTCATAAGCGGCTCCTTAGCGCCTCCATCAGCGTACTGATCGCACCCGCGACCTCTACCTCACCATCAATGGATGAGGTGTATCTATTGTCTATGAAATTATGAACAACACAACTTAACACCGTGTGTCCTGTTTAGTAAACAGACAATCAGTATAACGCGCATGGTTTTCCAGTGCAATAACAATTGTTGGATGTGAGGTCTGAGAGACGACTATTCCTCTTTTTTGTTACGACCAGCCATTTGCTGCCATACTGTTCCAGCGGCCTGTTCGCCCGATTCGATCCGCTCCAGAGCCATCTTGGCCTGCAGGCTGACTTCAAATTCGGGATCATCGGCTGCAACTCGCAACGCTTGCTCTGCTTCTTCAGTTCCGACCTCATAGAGGAAACGTGCTGCACGCCAGCGTACAAGTTTACTTTTATCAGATAACGTGGCTGTCATAGCTGGGGTTGCGGCAGGGTCCCCAATATCAGACAAGGTATCCCCGGCAGTCCGGCGTACCGCAGGAGAACTGTCCTGAAGCGCTTCATACAGTAATTCCATCGCTTCCGGTGTACGAATGTCACCCAGGTATACGACAGCCAAGCGGCGAATCTGCATTTTGTTGTCATGCAAGGCATGGGCTACGAGGGGCAGTCTTTCTGCCGTAGGCTCCATGCCGTCAAATGCCGCATAGCGAACATTCCAGTCCTCGTTTCGCAGAGCCTCTTCAAGTTCGGCTCCATCCAATTCACGGCGGCGCTCGACGAACTCTTCGGATTTGGTACCATGTTCAATGGCCTGTTTGATGACCTGCTCCAATCGTTCCGGCGGGTAAGCGGCTTCCAATTCTTGCTCGACTTCACGTGCAATATCAGGCAATTCACCATATCGAACACCGTAATCACTCAGTTTGCGTTCTTTGATCATCGTTGCACTGGCGACTTCTGTTACGGCTTTGACAAAACGGTCTGACAACGAGATTCGTTCTTCCTTGACCCCGGCCTTGACCCTAATTTGCATCGGTACGCCTCGGAAGAATTGTACAAATACCTGTGCTTCTCCGAAGTGCTCGCCTGAACCATCTTCGGATTCAATCCAGTCCAGATCAATGCCTTGTTGTCCAAGGCGATTTTGGACTTCGCCCAAGATAACGGACCAGTCGGCATTCCCTTTACGATCAAGTGCGACAAAGTCTGTCGTGTGGAACACACTCTTTACACCAGGAATATGAAGCATCTGGCGAATGAACGCCGGAGCAGATCGTTCGTTGTCCAGTGTATATGTTTTGCGAATTCCGTCCTCCAGACGTTCATCGAGATGTAACATCATCGTATTTGGACTCGGTGTTGGTTCAATGGAAACAATATTCATCAATGTAACCTCCTATAGTACCAGATTCATCTATAACTTCCCGTAAATTAAATCACACGGGTATTTCTCTATTTTACATCAATGTGAGGAATCTGCGAAATCATTCAGAAGAAGTGAAGGGGAATTGTCTAACACTTAATGTGAAGAAGTACGAAATTTGTTAACACTTCTTTCATGTTCACGCACAAACATTTTTAAACGAAAATTGGCACAATAAAGATAAGAATCAACTGGAGGTTATACCTATGGAACCCATTACCGTGCTCTCGGATGGAAAACGTCGTATTGCATATGAGAATATTATTCAATTGTTCAGGAACTGGTTTGAGGACTCAGCATCTGGTTCTGCGATAGAAACACATCGTGGAAGTTGGGAAAACGCCCGTTACTGTATTGTTGATTATCAGGTTGCCGAAGAAGCGGTGTCAGCAGCAAACGCCATTCGGGCTTTTATGCCACAACTTCCGTTACTGGTCATTACGGATTTCAAATCCCTTATTCGGAAGCGTCATCTTCAACAGATTACAGGTACAGGTGAGATGAAGATGATTCTCTGGAATGAGCAAGAGCCGAATCAACTAATCAAGGATATGGAAAATTGGTTACATTTGTCGTCTGTCCATAAATCAGAAATAGCCATACCGCCCATCTTATCCATGAGATAAAAGAGGGATATGGCAGAGGGTGTTAACTTCAAGCGTTACGGTCCTATTAGATCACATATTTATAGCCTGTTCCCCAAACCGTCTTAATATAACGTGGGTTCTTGGGGTCAGGCTCTATTTTTTTACGCAGACTTGAGATATGAACATCAATGGTACGATCCAGATAGGCGCGTTCAGAGCCTTTGATCCGATCCATCAGCTCATTGCGGGTGAACACTTTACCCGGATTTCGGTACAATTCCTTCATAATCTCAAACTCAATATGAGTGACCTCGATCTCAACGCCATCCACAAACAGGGTTCTTCTGTACTCATTCACATTCACATGTCCAGTAACCTCTGCCTGCTTATCTTCTTTTACCGGTTTATCCTTATAGGAAATGATTGATCTTCGCAGCAGTGCTTTAATCCGGGCATCCAACTCTTTCAAACTAAATGGTTTGCACAGAAAGTCATCCGCACCATTATGTAAAGCACGAAGTCGATCATTCAGCATCGTGCTTGCTGAGATCATTAGAATCGGCACAGTGGAGTGCTGGCGAAAGGCTTCTACAAGAGCATTCCCATCCGTTTCAGGAAGCATCAGATCCGTTACAACAATGTCTGGCTGGAATTGTGGGAACAGTTGAAGTGCCTCGTGGGCATGATGAACCCGTTCCGTGATGTATCCTTCCTCCTCAAGAAAGAAAGCAATCATGTCAGCCAGATTTTTCTCGTCTTCTATAAGAAGTACTTTGATCGTCATAGGGTCACACTCCTGGTGAAAATAATGTGTTAAGAAAATACTAAAAAAAAGCTGTGATTTGCTAAAAAATACTGCAAAATTTTTAATGTTTCTATCCCAGAATATAGGATGTATATGTAGACAGGAAGCAGGCTTTTTAGATGAACTTCAATATTTTAGCATGAATGCAGTTTGTTTGCCGAGCGATCAGAATTTCCCAAAGCTACATCAAGTGATAATTACAGTATAATGGATCAGAACGATTTGAGGGGAAAAAAAGTAGATTGTATCCGCTTGTTTATAGGGGGAACCAACGTTGTTGTTAAATACAGAACAAAAAGTCAGCCGCGAGGGCAGTTGCTTATGGATCGTATAAAGGCAAGCCAACTGCTGGAGTGGGTCGTGCTGAAGCTAAGGATACCCTGGTTTGGAACCAGCATTCTTATCGTTCTTGGCTCACTAAGTACTATATTTCCACTTACCTTATTCTATGGTGTACAGTTTATGGTTGGCAGCGCAGCAGCACTCATCGCTCTTCGTTTGCATGGGACTATCTATGGATTTGTCACCATTACATTCATCTATCTGTTAAATACCACCGTTGTCGGCTTCGAGCCGCGGAACTTAACGGTAATGATTGCGCATTTCATTGAGCTGATCTGGATGATCGGTTGGCAATTGCGTTGGAAGAATGGCAGCCTAATCAAGGCTAATGCTGTCTTTTGGGTAGTGATGCTGCTTCCCGTCATCTATTGCGGACATTATTTATTGGGACTGAATATAGAAGATTTGAAGTATGAGTATATGTATATTGCCGTGATTGGTATGGTGAATGCGTTGATCGCGGGTATTGTGGTGGACTTCTGGATTACTACGGGTGAGCACAAATCAAAACGTACAGGAACTATTCCTATCACCAGAATCGCATTTAAATACGTAGTCGCCTTTGTGGTGTTTGTTTCTCTCCTATTGTTATCCGCAGATAGCCGCAGACAATTAAGTCAAATGAATGATGCCATTATACTTGATATGAAACATGCAGCAAGTGCTGTTGTTCAGGATCTGGACGAACAGTATGTTACCTCGGAGAATATGGATCAGAACATGGCACGGTATCATCATTTATTGGGTGTGAATGTGATTCTGCTGAATCGGAATGATACAGTCGTTACTTCTGGTTTGAATACACTACAGGCTGGTGAGTATCTGGACATGGATAGATACAGTCTCCTTAAGTCGAAAGATAACCTTATGCTATTAAGCTCTGAGAATATTCATTACAGTGCTGTATTGAATCACTGGAAACAGGCATCTTTCATCTATGAAGCGGAGATGACAGCTGTAACACCTTATCGGGTATTCATTGAGACCAGCTCAACCAAGTATTATCCTCGAATAGAATCGATCTATCTTACCACATTGCAATACCTGTTCCTCATCATCGTGGCTTCCATGATTGTAGCGGCTCCTCTGAGCAGTAAGGTCGTTAGTCCACTCTTAAGACTAACCAGAATGACAGGTTCTCTTCCGAGGTTGCTGTTTCGAAATGGGAAGATGGAGTGGCCAACGAGCCATGTAACTGAAGTACAGATTCTTATTGGTAATTTGCGTAAAATGGCTGATGTACTGCTGGAACAATTCGAACAGATTCGTCACGATAAGTTAACTCTGGAGGACAGGGTCATAGAGCGGACCAAGGAACTCAAGAATAGTGAAGAAGTCAAACGTGCAATTATTGAATCGTCAATAGATGCGATTATCGCTGTAGACTCGAATGGAATCATCGTTGAGTTTAATCCGGAGGCCGAAAGAATGTTTGGATTGCTTCGGGAAGAAGTGATCCTGCACAAGGAAGCACCATCTCTTTTTCAAGGGGCCAGCTGCAGTGAGATCAAGAATTTGCTGGAGCGATTTGAATATGTTGAAGGTAAAAGATACACCATTGTTGAAGAAATTTCAGGTATCCGACGGGATGGTTCCGTATTTCCGATCGAGTACAAAATTGTTGAGATCCAGTTGGGCAAAAATGAGACATTATATAATCTATTCATTAAGGATATTACCGAGCGGACCAGAGCAGAAGAAGATCGTGTACGTCATGCCCTTGCGCTGGAGAAGCTGAACTCGGAGTTGTTCAATGAGAAGATTGCCATTCAGGAACAGCGAGATATCAGTGAGCAATTCATTGAATCCGTACGGGAAGGGCTCGTTATGTCTGATCGATCAGGGACTATAACCATCGTCAACCGAAGGATAGAAGAGATGTTTGGTTTGGGTGATTTTATGGGCAGATCCATTGAAGATTTGGCGCAGGCGATTGATACGATGGTATTAACGGACAACTTCAATCTGATGGAACAGACGAGAGCATTCCTGAATGGAGAAACGGCGTTTATCGAGACCGAATTTATATTCAATAATGTGGATAAAAGTGTATTTTCCTTGTACATGAAGCAGATGGATGTCCCGGGTAAAAACCATGGGTTTCTGCTGGTGTTCCGTGACCGGACAGGAGAAGAACGGCTGGATCGGATGAAAAATGAGCTCATCAGTGTGGTATCTCATGAGCTTCGAACGCCTGTAGCCACCATTATGGGATATGTGGAATTAATGATGATGTATGACCTTCCGGCAGCTCAACAGCGGGAATTCATGCAGACCATCTCTTCGGAGGGCAAGCGGCTGAGCAGTTTGCTCGATGATGTACTCGATATTCAGCGCCTCGACAACGAAGGTATGACTTACCACATGACATATGTACCGCTGGTTGAATTGGTAGAAGGGGTTGCCGAACAGTGGAATATGAAGTCTGCCCAACGGATCTACGTGCATACGTTTAATGGAGACTTCTTTGCTTATGCTGACCAGAACAGGATGGTTCAGGTTCTGCATAATCTGGTGGGCAATGCAGTCAAGTATTCTCCGGGAGCCGATCGTATTGATGTTACGTTATGGGAAGAAGAGGAATGGTTATGTCTTGATGTGCGTGACTACGGAATAGGTATTGCGGAGCAAGAGAAGGACATGCTGTTCAACAAATTCTATCGGGTTGATAATTCGGATCATAGGCAGATTGGTGGAACAGGAATCGGGTTGTACATTTCCCGTAAAATTATAGAGGATCACAAGGGTACGCTGACTTTTATATCTGCACCGGACAAAGGAAGTACGTTCAAGGTTCGACTGCCCAAACAGGACGTCTTGGTGTGAATTTATTGATGGATGAAGAAATGTATTTCACTTTTTTATGAATAATGTTTATGTACGAGACCTACGGATAGAGCCTTTGCCCTTCAACGCGTGAGCGTGATAAGGGGAAAGGCTTTTTTTGTTTTTCAATTTCCCCGGATAAAAAAACAACTTCTTTTGCAAACTGTCTATAGAGCCATAATTTGCATCCCATGCAAAAGGAGGACGGCAGGTATATGTTCCGTAAACAAGAGAAAACACTCATCATCGTCTGTCTGGTTGCAGCTGTGGTTGTGCTGTATGCCGTTGTGAAGAGCATCATCCGAATCATGAGTTATTGAGATACACGTTCAAGCAGAATAACTGCTGTCGTACATAACGATTATGTGAAAGAGGAGTGTAACCATGTCATCCCTGGATCCTGTTCTGCTCAGCCGGATACTAACCGGCCTTACCTTGTTTGTGCACATTATTTTTGCCTCTATTGGTGTAGGTGTTCCACTTATGATTGCCTTGGCCGAGTGGCGAGGACTCCGAACCAATGATATGCATTACACCTTGCTGGCACGCCGATGGGCACGAGGTTTTGTCATCACCGTTGCTGTTGGTGTCGTTACAGGCACCTCGATCGGATTACAGCTCAGTCTGTTGTGGCCGATGTTTATGCGGGTAGCGGGTCAGGCAATCGCCCTGCCGCTGTTCATGGAGACGTTTGCCTTTTTTATAGAGGCGATCTTTCTTGGAATTTACCTCTATACGTGGGATCGTTTCAAAAAGAAATATACGCATATGCTGCTGTTGATTCCGGTAGCTCTCGGCTCATCTGCATCTGCGATCTTCATTACAACGGTGAACTCCTTCATGAACCAGCCTCAGGGATTCACCCTGATTAATGGTATTATGAAGGACATTCATCCGATTGCTGCCATGTTGAATCCGGCAACGCCAACCAAAGTGTCCCATGTACTCGCCTCATCCTACACCTTGAGTGCAGGTATCCTGGCGGGGATAGCCGCCTTCAGTTTGCTTCGGGGACGGGATCATGTGTATTACAAAAAAGCACTGAAACTCACGACGGTATCTGCACTCGTATTTGCCATCAGTACCGTCATGATCGGTGATTCCTCCGGTAAATTCCTGGCGAAATATCAGCCGGAGAAGCTGGCTGCCGCAGAATGGCATTTCAAGACGATGAAAGAGGCACCGCTCGTCTATGGGGGGATTTTGGATGAGAACAATGAGGTGAAATACGCGATTGAGATTCCCTATGCGCTTAGCATTTTGGCAGGTAATCGTCCCGATACGGAAGTGAAAGGTCTCGAAGAGTATCCTGCGGATCTGAGGCCACCATTGTCTATTCACTATATGTTCGACCTGAAGGTCACAACCGGAGTGATCATCCTGATGATTCCTGTGTTATATGTACTGCGTCGGTGGTTACCAGGGCGCAAGCCATATCCCAAATGGCTACTGCTCGGCATTGTCTTGCTGGGGCCTCTGGCCATGATTGCCATCGAGCTGGGGTGGATGTTCGCCGAAGTTGGCAGGCAGCCTTGGATCTTACGCGGGTATATGAAGGTGGCGGAAGCAGCCACGACGTCAACTTCGGTTGGATGGATGTTAGTGTTGTTCATCTTGCTGTATCTGATCCTGTGTTTCTCGTGCATTCGGGTACTCAGCAAGCTGTTCCGCAACAAGGAAGCAGAGAAGGAACTGGAGTCTCTGGGGCTTGAAGGAGGGATCGTGCATTGAGTTTCGAAATTGCAGGCATCGCAATATTGTGGACGTTTTTGTTCGGTTACCTGATCGTTGCTTCAATTGATTTTGGCGCCGGGTTTTTCAGCTTTTACAGCATATTGACCGGACACGAGAACAAAATTCATAACATCATTCAGCGCTATCTGTCTCCCGTGTGGGAAGTGACGAATGTGTTTTTGATCTTTTTTGTGGTTGGACTGGTCGGATTTTATCCGGATAGCGCCTTTTATTACGGGACAGCTCTGCTGGTGCCGGGTTCCTTGGCCATTGTACTACTTGCAATCCGGGGCGTATATTACGCCTACAATACCTATGGCAACCATGGGCAGAACAGCCGGATCTACATGGCATTGTACGGGGCGACGGGATTGCTGATTCCGGCTGTATTTTCCACCATTTTGGCGATATCCGAAGGCGGGATTATTGAGCAGGTGGGCGATCAGGTGTTTTTTCGCTGGCGTGAATTTTTGACGAATCCCTATACCTGGTCGGTTGTTTTGCTTGCACTGGTCAGTGTGCTGTACATCTCGGCGATGTTTCTATCTTATTATGCGAAGCGGGCAGGGGATGAGCCGGCATATGAGGTGCTTCGAGAGTACGCGCTGTTATGGAGTTTGCCTACCATTTTTGCAAGTTTTCTGGCTTTTCTGCAGATTAACAAACAGAATCCCGCACACTTTGAGCAGATGGTGAATATTTCGTGGATGTTTATCGCTTCGTTTATTTGTTTTGTCATTGCCGTGTCGCTGGTGTGGAAAAGTAAATATCTGGGTTGGTGTTTTGTCGCTGTCATGCTTCAGTTTGCCTTTGCCTGGTATGGTTACGGGCGATCCCACCTTCCGTACATTCTGTATCCTTACATCAATATTTACGACAGCTTTACGAATCGGACGATGGGGATTGCACTCATTACAGCGTTTAGTCTGGGGCTACTCGTGCTCATTCCTTCGCTTGTGCTGATTATGAAGCTGTTCCTGTTTGATGCCAATTATGTGCGCGGTAATTCTGGTAAAAAGAAAGGATGAGTCTGTCCATGCACCCAAACATGTTCTTACTCATGACTCCCTTGCTGGATCCACTATCTACTGAGGGAGTCACAGGGATACCCGGTATAACCGGATTGAGCTTTTTTGAGACATTCACCATTATGTACGCCCCTCCACTGATCATAGCGGCTGCTATTGTCTTTCTGTTTGTATATCTGGCCGTATATAAGAACCCAAAGGATTGATTGGTACGTCCATTCCCGTTTGGGGTAATCTCTTGTTAAGAAATGAGGAAGGGAGGAGGGCCCTTTCATGCCGAAAATCCGTTATAACAATATCGATAATGTAAGTACGGACAAAACGCTGAAGGAATTCAAACAATGGAGGGAGCAACGGCGGAGCAAAGTGAAGGACTACTCCTACACCGTGCCCAAACACCCGCCTGAACTGGATTATCTGCATGCCAACCGGGATGACACAAGTATTACCTGGATTGGTCACTCCACGTTTTTCATTCAATATTATGGATTGAACATCGTGACTGACCCGGTGTGGGCCGAAAAAATGGGATTTCAACGAAGACTCGGTGCCCCCGGCATTCCGATTCAGGATATTCCACCGTTGGATGTCATTCTGATATCTCATTCCCACTATGATCATCTGCATCTGGCTTCCTTGCGTAAGCTGATTACAGCCAAGACATTGCTGATCGTACCCGATGGTCTGAAACGTAAGATGATTCGCAAAGGATTCCATCGATGCCAGGAGATGAAGTGGTGGGATCATATGACACTTGGCGGAGTCAAAATAACTTTTGTCCCTGCACAGCACTGGACGCGCCGAACATTGTTTGATACCAATACGTCCCATTGGGGCGGTTATGTATTGGAATCGAACCATCCGGCAACGACTTCAGCAGCGGAAAGTGCTGCAACAACGAGCAATCAGGATGAATCATCCACGGAATCAGGGAAGAACGAAACATCCAAAACATCAGACGGTCCGCCTGTGTTGTATTTTGTGGGTGATACAGGTTACTTCCAGGGTTTCAAAACGATTGGAGAACGCTTTGACATTGGTGTTACCCTCATGCCCATCGGTGCCTACGATCCGGAGTGGTTCATGACTTCTCAACATGTGACACCCGAAGAAGCGCTGCAGGGATTCGTTGAATCCGGTTCACAGCTCATGGTGCCCATGCATTACGGCACATTCAAGCTGGCGGATGATACGCCCAAGGAAGCGCTGGATCGGCTGGAAGTTGAACGTGAACGGCTAGGCATTGGTAAAGAGCGGATTCGGGTGCTTGGTCATGGCGAGACACTCCGCATTCACCACGAGGAAGGCAAACAGGGCTAACAAAAAAGAGTCAAATATGTTAATGTAGGGATATGCCTGCATGAACAGTGTATTTACCAAATCTTTAATAAGTAAAAAGCGGCCAATTTTCGAATTTGCCGCTTTTTTGTGTTATAATATGGTGCCAGAATAGGCATCGGGATATTGAATCCATGATTTACGCAACTTGCTATTCATGCAGTATGCAGATTAACCAATAAAGGATGGTATGCTTAATGATCAGTACAAGCGGCATCACGCTCCGCTACGGAAAACGTGCACTTTTTGAAGATGTAAATATCAAATTCACACCAGGAAACTGTTACGGCCTCATCGGCGCCAATGGAGCCGGTAAATCAACATTCTTGAAAATTTTGTCCGGTGAAATTGAATCAAACTCGGGAGAGGTGCACATCACCCCGGGCGAACGTATGGCCGTTTTGAAGCAAAACCACTTTGAATATGATGAGTATCCGGTTCTCGAAACGGTAATTATGGGTCATAGTCGTCTCTATGCCATTATGAAAGAAAAAGATACGCTGTATGCCAAAGCGGACTTCACGGAAGAAGATGGCCTGCGTGCAGGTGAACTTGAAGGTGAATTTGCCGAGTTGAATGGCTGGGATGCTGAGCCGGATGCAGCGGCACTCCTGATCGGTCTGGGTATCGACCGTGACATGCACGATAAAAAAATGAATGAACTAAGTGGTAACGAAAAAGTTCGTGTCCTGCTTGCACAAGCATTGTTTGGTCGTCCAAACAACCTGTTGCTCGATGAGCCTACCAACCACTTGGATCTCGAATCCATTCAATGGCTTGAGAACTTCTTGATGGACTATGAAGGTACTGTTATTGTGGTATCCCATGACCGTCACTTCCTGAACAAAGTATGTACACACATTGCGGATATCGACTTTGGTAAAATCCAGCTGTACGTAGGTAACTATGACTTCTGGTACGAATCCAGCCAATTGGCACTTGCGTTGCAACGTGATGCCAACAAGAAAAAAGAAGAGAAGATTAAAGAGCTTCAAGCCTTTATTCAACGTTTCTCGGCGAACGCCTCGAAATCGAAACAGGCAACTTCCCGGAAGAAACAACTCGACAAAATCACGCTGGATGACCTTCGTCCATCGAACCGTAAATATCCGTTTATCAACTTCAAACCTGAGCGTGAAGCTGGTAAACAATTGTTGACCGTAGATCGTATCAGCAAATCCATTGATGGTGTGAACATGCTGAATGATATCAGCTTTGTCGTGAACAAAGGGGATAAAATCGCATTTGTTGGCCCGAACGGGAATGCCAAGTCACTCTTGTTTGATATTCTTATGGGTGAAACGGAGTTGGATAGCGGCGAATATACTTGGGGGGTAACTACAACTCAAGCTTATTTCCCAAAAGACAACTCCAAATATTTTGACGGTGTAGACATGACTCTTGTGGATTGGCTCCGTCAATATTCCAAAGATCAGGATGAAACGTATCTGCGTGGATTCTTGGGACGTATGTTGTTCTCAGGTGAGGAATCCTTGAAAAAGGCAAGTGTACTCTCCGGGGGCGAGAAAGTTCGCTGTATGTTGGCGAAAATGATGCAGACTGGTGCTAACGCATTGATTCTGGATGAGCCTACGAACCACTTGGATCTCGAATCCATTACAGCGCTGAACAATGGTATGATTGATTTTGACGGCACCATGCTGTTCACATCCCATGACCATCAGTTCATTCAAACCATTGCTAACCGGATTATCGAAATTACGCCGAATGGCATCATTGATCGCCAAATGAGCTATGACGAATATCTGGAAAGTGATGAAATCAAAGAACTGCGCAATAAAATGTATCCGGTAGAAGCTTAAACCAAGCATCATCTACGGCACATTATTATAGGAACACCAAAGAACCGCAAGCCTCTGTGAAGAAGGCTTGCGGTTCTTTTTGTAATTCAATGGGTTTCTCTTCGGCTTTAAGACCTAAGATCCACCAGTACGGCGACGTTGGTTGTTAGGCTTCTTGTTGTTTTGACTCTTCATCGCTTTAGGTCCGCCTTCAAAGTAGGCGCTGGATTGGTTACCGAAATTTGCTTGTTCTTTCTTTTGCGCCAGCTTTTGGCGTATAGCATCCTGCAAACTGACCTTTTTCGGTTCGTTATTTTCGCTCATCGTTATTTCCCTCCCGGTCTTACAGTGAGCCGTCCAAATTGGACGGGATGTACCTATTTTATACGTTTTACAAAAGCCCTACAAGGGCAACCTGATAAAATGCTCAAAACCTTTGGTTTTACCCGGGCCAACATTTTTTCTCATTAACTACAGCCCTGCCGTCTGGCAACTTTTTTTCGGCTTGCCTACAGCAATGCAGCTTGGCAACACTGTTTCTGTAGACCCACACGCTCCACATTTGTTAACATGGAAAAACCGTAATACGAAACGTTAAAGGGGTGTCGCCCGGTTTGAACGCTTATGAAGAAATTCGAAAAGGGGAGCGAGGGGCTTGGGTTAGTATTGCAGCCTATCTCGTCTTGTCCGCTTTTAAGCTGATCTGTGGATATTTATTTGCTTCCAGCGCCTTGCTGGCCGATGGTTTTAATAACCTTACGGATATTGTGGCATCCGTTGCTGTATTGATCGGGCTTCGGATCTCCCAGAAACCACCTGATTCGGATCATGCCTATGGTCATTTTAGAGCGGAGACGGTTGCTGCCTTGGTGGCTTCGTTTATTATGGCTATGGTTGGGCTGCAAGTATTGGTTGAAGCCGTTCGCTCCTGGTATGAAGGAGCCTTTGTTGCTCCAAATCTGTGGGCGGCAGCGGTGGCTGTAGTCTGTGCCGTTGTGATGTTAGGTGTATATCGTTACAATCACCGTCTGGCTAAACAAATTAATAGTCAGGCTCTGATGGCTGCGGCGAAAGATAATCGTTCGGATGCCTGGGTCAGCATAGGCGCTGCAATTGGAATTATAGGTGCGCAGTTCGGACTTCCATGGCTGGATAAAGTAGCTGCCATTGCTGTAGGTCTGTTGATCTGCAAGACGGCTTGGGAGATTTTCCGGGATTCTACACATCGTCTTACGGATGGATTTGACCAGAAGGAACTGACGGATCTCAGATCCTCCGTAGCACGCGTTCCCGGTGTTGAGATGATCAAGGATGTGAAGGCGCGTGTGCATGGCAGTCATGTACTTGTGGATGTAGTCATTGAAGTGGACGGAGGCCTAAGCTTGATTGAAGGCCATCAGATCTGTGACCGTGTTGAAGAGCGGTTGAAGCGATCGCATAACATCATGCATGTACATGTTCATGTGGAACCAAAGACGGAAGAAGTCACAAGGAACTCATGAACAGGGAGTGAACATCTTGGAAAATCAAAAGAGGACAGCCGCGATTGTGCGTGCTGTCCTCTTTACTTATCATTAGAACGATTATACGATGTTATTGAATGGCAACGTGGATCCACGCTTTGCCTTTCCACGTGTATACTTGTACCCACTCGCCGCCATCGAATCCATCAACAACTTCACCTGTTGTATCGATGACTTGGGAGCCTAATGCACCGATTGGCTTACCGTTAGGTGCATCATAGAACCAAGTGCGCTCCAGAAGGTTCAGCAACATCGTTGGTGCCAGTACTTCATCGCCTGGTTTTACGAGTGGCTCTTCAAACATTTTGTCATCTGTGCCGTAGGTTGCCCCAGTTACCGTCTCAGCTTTACCTTCTACTGTATTCACAGCAGGTTTGTTCACTTCAACAGCTGGAGTTGTTGTGGTCGTTGTCGTTGTTGTAGCTTCTGTTCCTTTTTCCGGATTCACCGTTCCAGTAACCGCTTCCTCAGCACCCGCAGCAGCAGCCATCGAACCCATCAACGTTAAAGCAGCGGCAAAACTTACGATTTTTTTCATTTTGTTTTTCCTCCTCGGTAGGTATGTAAAATGTTGTCCTGATTACAAGTAACCAAGCAAGCACCCTTATGAATCACAAATTATAACAATATTTTCTTGCATTCTCCAGTGTCAACTGGCTCATATGTGGGTATATAGCAAGCCTGTAAATATCATACTTCGGTGGGATAAAACCGGGTTGGCTATCTCAAAAAGGTCCTGATTTTTTGTGATTCATACGAGAGCGGATTGGAATAAAGCAGAAGGGAGTGCAATACATAGTATAGAAAAGTTGACCTATGCCTGAACGCACAAAAGCCAATCGGCTTGGTAGCACGATCGGCTTTTGTATGTATTCGTTTAGTAACACTCAGTCATATCAGAACCTGAGGTTATCGCATTCGGCTGCGTCCCGTAATCAGGGAGATTACGAACAGTACAACAAAGATGAAGAAGAGTACTTTCGCGATTGAAGCAGCTGCTTCAACAATACCGAAGAATCCAAAAATACCTGCTACCAGTGCAATAATTAGAAATAATACAGACCATTTCAACATAAGTATTCATCCTTTCGTTACTTGATTGTGCAGTGAGTTGTGTTCACCTCACCGCCTTGTGTAGTCTAACTTTAACCGAGTGCTAACCGCTTGAAACATTGGTTTTTTTTCCAAGCGAAGGCATATATGAAGGGATATATAATATTGTTTCGTCCGGGAAATCGCCGGGTAACTATAGCAATAACAAACTGATGCACATATGGAAAGAGAGGTTCTTCTATGATCTATCAAATTAGCGTGGCCCTGATTGCAGTGGCATTTGCAGTACTGGTATTCTTTTTAATTCGTACCTTGAAATCCGCTCAGGGTTCTCTGGACAATGTCTCACAGACATTGCAGGAGGTACAGAAAACCATTGATGAACTTAGTTATGAAGTGAAGCAGACGGTAAGACATGCCAATGATATTACGGTGGATGTACAGCACAAAATGAAAAAAATTGATCCTGTTATGGAATCTGTTGAGAATCTGGGTGAAGTGTTGAATGAAGTGACGGCAGCAGCCAAACAAGTCTCCACAACGCTGATGGCGAAATTTCAGACCAAACGTAACAACGCTGAACAGACCAAGCATGCTGAATCGGTTCATGTAACTGCACCGCCTGCTACATCAACGGATCGTACCCTGCAATCCTATGAAGCTACATATAATGGTGAAGCTAAGGGCGGGAAAAACTGGATGAAGTATATTGATCTTGCAGCGAATGTATGGCAACGGATGCGCAAGTAACATGACCGCTTTGTAACCCATGAAGAAGCCTTCAGAGCGGTGATGAACCTGATGAAAGGGTGAGAATCATGATGAAACTACTGCTTGTGATGTTTAGCGTAATTTCTCCCTTTTCCGTTCAACCGGCAGCGGTACCCGCTGCTCACGATATGCAATGGACGGCAATGGAAGAGAAGGCGTCAGAGGTAACTCTGGCTGTTAATCGATCCGAGACTTTCCAGCATTTTCGGACTCTGAATGGTATTTCTTTGGATGACACTATGGATGATTTGTTGGCCAAGAAGGGCCAACCGGGGCATAAACAGGAAGATCCTTATCTGGGGTGTCCTGAATATCACTTTCATGATGTGAAGGTTGGCTTGTGTGAAGATACGGATGTCATTCAATATGTGCATATCGATGCATCTGAGAATCACATCATGTTAAACGGAAAGAGAATTGAGATGAATATTGAAGCGTTCCATCATGCTCTTGGGAAACCTTATTATGTGGCAGAGGACGGAGAAGTGTTTCTCCGTGGAGACCAGGCTCTGAAAGTATATATGAAGTCAGGATCTCAGCAGATTGAAGGCATTGATCTTTTTGATGATACAGTTTCCTAGGATTGGTTATTACCGAATCGTTTCAACCCCATATAGTATGGTTATATACTAAGTAGCGCGATACAGAAGATTAAATCAGAGGAGAGTGGAAACGATGAATTCAACCAATGAGCAAGCTTATGCAAAAGTGGTAGAAAACGGAGTCCAGGCGGTAGAAGCGGTGAAAGAATTGCAGATTACCGGATACCTTCCTGATCAAATCTTTGTTCTCGCCCATGAGAAGGATCGTACAGATCGAATTGCCGATACAGCAGATGCCAAAGAAATTGGCATTAAGGAAGAAGGAGTATTTGATTCCTTGGCGAATCTGTTCCGCTCACGTGGTGATGAACTCCGGGCCAAAATTGTTTCGATGGGCTTTACCGAAGCCGAAGCGGACTTCTATGAGAGTGAACTCGACAAAGGTAAAGTACTCGTTATTGCTAAAAAGAAAGATTAACCCGATATACTTGCAAGTTGAAGTTTGCTGAACATGGACAAGCTTCTGAATCATTTATGTAAAATGCTTAATCAAAAACATAGATAAGGAATGGGGCTTTCCCCATTCCTTATCTATGTTTTTGCAAGTTTGGAAGCGGGATCAGGACGCTGCAAAAACAGGGTAACGAGCGGGGGTTTTCCCCTGCGATGGTGCCATTTACTGATAAAGGATGTTCATAAAGTCCGCTTTTGATTACGAAGGATGCCTATCGGCATCATCAGCATCGAATATGGAATTCAGCCGAAATGTCCGTTGCTCACGTAGTTTTCCCTACGCTCCGCTACTCCATTTCTAGCTTTATCCCATCTTCTCGGTACTGAAAACAGGTCTTTTTGAACACGTATTAATAGAAGTTTTTTGTTTTTACGATTATAGTTATACTAGGAATTATTATGTCTACTGCCGTTTTGTATGCAAAATTTGTATAATCAACGTTCGTTTTAACTTAATAAGAATCGACAAACCCGGACGCCACAGATAAGGAGATATCAATGAGAATACTTATTGTTGACGACAATCCGACGAATGTCATTATCATTCGAGAAATTCTGAAAAAAGAAAACTATCGTGACATTGCAACGGCGAGTTCCGCCATGGAAATGTTTGAAGTGTTGGGAATTGGGGAGGAAAGCAACGAACTTCGTCCAAAACCGTCGGATATTGACCTGATTTTGCTAGATATGATGATGCCCGAGATGGACGGCATCGAAGCCTGCAGTATTGTGCAGAAATTTGAGAATCTGAAGGATATACCGATTATTATGGTGACTGCCATCGGGGACTCCAAGAAACTTGCCGAAGCATTGGATGCAGGTGCATCTGACTATGTGACCAAACCGATTAATAAAGTCGAACTGATGGCCAGAATTCGACTCGCACTTCGTCTGAAACAGGAGAAGGATTGGCATAAAGAGCGTGATCAACGTATTCAGGATGAGCTCAAGTTGGCAGCGATGGTCCAAAATGCTGTTTTAAGTCCGGCAATTAGGGACCCGCTGTTCCAAGTGCATGCCATCTATAAACCATCCTTTGAGCTTGCGGGTGATCTGTATTCTTGGTACCCCCTTGGGGAAGGCCGTTACGGAGTACTGCTGCTCGACATGATGGGACACGGGATATCTTCATCCCTGTTTACCATGTTTATCGCTTCTGTGTTGAAAGATACGGTTACCACTTATGTGGATCCAGAGAAGGTCATTCAGGAGTTGAACCGTCGTTTTAACCAGCTCCATCTGGAAAAACAATTGGTGCAGTATTATTTCACGGCCATTTATCTGGTCGTTGATACACGGATGAAGCGCATTGATTATGTTAATGCAGGGCATCCACCTGCTTTATTTTTCCGAAACGACGGCAGTGTCACCACATTTGACAGTGTCTGCTGTCCTGTTGGTTTATTTGACAAAATGGATATTGAACCACAAACGATCCATTACGAGGGTGACGGGCATATTGCACTCTATACGGATGGATTATTGGAAGCTGTTCAGGGCGGGCAGGAAGAACAACATGAATTCCTGATTGAAAAACTGACCGGGTCACATCAGTGGAATGAAGCTGCCATGCAGGCCATGTTTTTTGATGACGAAATTCCCCAGGAGCGGGATGATGATAAATGTCTGGTCTGGATTACTTTGGATAAAGGGGCGGGGGATGAATGAAGATCAGGAATAAACTGCTGATTGGTTTTACCGCTCTGATGGCCATTTTGATCGTGCTCACGTTTGTGAGTTATGAACGGCTGAACAGCAGTAATCAACAGATAGATCAGATGTATCAGGAACGTTATCTCAAAGTAAGATTCACTTCTGCTGCACGCGGAGAGGTTAATGACATCGCTAAAGTGCTGGCTAACTTGTTATTGAATCCAAACAACTCGACTGCAGCAGCAGACGCTGACCTGAAGGAGATGAAGGATCGAGGCGATCGCAACCTCGTTGAAGTAAGAGACCGAGCAGACAGTGCACCTGAACATCAACTGGTGGATCGTGTGAATACTGCGTGGACGGCTTATACCTCCTATGCAACGAGACAGATCAACCTGATGTCCCAAAGCAGGGTAGAAGATGCGAATAACTACCGCAATTCAACAGGACTTGCGGTGCAAAAAGAAGCTGTGGATAGTTTGAATGCTCTGTCCCGTTATCAGGACCAAGAGATTGATGCCGAGATCAAGAACGCTAATGCAGCGTATACGAGAGCTGTACAGATCACGATAAGTATCATGATTGCAGGGTTGTTGCTTGCATTGGGTGTCATTATGTGGGTGCTGCCGAGTATTACACGGGGTCTGAACACTGTATCTATGATGATTACCAGCTTTGGTAAAGGGCGTTACCGAACCATTCGGCGCATTCAGGTCAAATCCAAGGATGAAATTGGTCAGATTGCCAGTGTGTTCAAAGATGTATCCAATGATCTGGAAGAAAAACTGGAAATCGAGAAGGCTTATGTACAGGCTCAGCAGGATCAAAACTGGATGAGTTCAAACATCGCAAGAGTCCCGGAGCTGCTTCGGGGGATTGGCTCCATTCGCCAAATTTCACAGATGTTTATCAGTGAGTTCACACCTGTGCTTGGCGCTCAGTTGGGTGTCGTCTATCTGATCGATGAGGAGAAACATCCCGACGAATTGAGACGTTACGGTGCATACGCATTTGAAGAGAACGAAGATGTTGGTAAAGAAATGTATCGCATCGGTGAAGGCCTGATTGGTCAAGCCGCGCTGGATATGACACCGATTATTCTGGAAAATACGCCTGAAGATTACGTGCATATTGGTTCAGCTTCAGGCTCAACACGTGCTGCGGGTATCATGATCTATCCTGTCGTGTTTGAGGATGAACTGATTGGTGTAGTTGAAGTGGCTTCCTTTGAAGGTTTCAATGAACTTCACAAGCAGTTGTTCACACAACTGATTATGAACCTGGGCGTAATTTTGAACAACGTTCGACGTCGTTTGCGTGTGGAGGAGCTGCTGCGTGAATCCCAGGCACTGACTGAGGAACTGCAGGTTCAATCGGAAGAATTGCAGACACAGCAAGAAGAACTTCGTCGTTCCAATGAGAATCTGGAGGAGCAGACAGAGGCACTTAAACGTTCCGAGGAATTGCTGCAGCGTCAGCAGGAAGAACTGGAGCATTTCAATACGGAACTCATTGCCAAGACGCGGGCGCTTGAAGAGCAGGTACGTGAAGTTGAAGAGAAGAATGACGAAATTGAGAAAACGAAGACACAGTTGGAACAGCAAGCTACACAGCTGTCGATGACAAGCAAGTACAAGTCCGAATTTTTAGCGAATATGTCACATGAACTCCGTACACCATTGAACAGTCTGCTCATTTTGTCCCAGTTATTGTCGGAGAACAAGGGTGGAAATCTGACTGACAAACAGCAGGAATATGCGCAAACCATCTACATGTCGGGCGCGGATCTGCTGAAGATGATTGATGAGATTCTGGATCTGTCCAAGGTGGATGCAGGCAAGATGGATATCAATTATGAGACAGTTCGAATGGAAGAGCTGACCAGCTTTGTTCAGCAGAACTTTGGACCGATGGCGAATAAAAAGGAACTGAACTTGAATATCGATTTCGACAGCGATCTACCGGAATGGGTGTACACCGACAGTCATCGCGTGAAACAGATTTTACGGAATTTGTTGTCGAACGCATTTAAGTTTACCAATCGAGGTTCGGTTAGTCTGATTGGACGACGGATGAAACCGGAAGAGCTGCCGGGTTATATGAACACCAATCAGGAATATCTCGGATTCAGTGTGAAAGATACGGGCATTGGCATTCCATCGGACAAGACGGATCTGATCTTTGAAGCGTTCCAGCAAGTAGACGGGACCACAAGTCGGAAATACGGTGGAACTGGCCTGGGATTGTCCATTAGCAGGGAACTGGCACGTTTGCTTGGTGGCGCAATACAGGTGGAATCATCCGAAGGGGAAGGTAGCTGCTTTACCTTGTACCTGCCGGATAATCATGAAGAGGAAGCCTTGGCAGAGGAAGGTGCTTCAAGAGAAGCGGCTGTTTCCTCAGAGGATCTTTATGAACAGTCCATCGAAGCACGGACCATGTTTTCAAGTCATCAGTCCATTCTCTCTCCTGATCCGGAGCGTAGCGTGGGTACAGATCTGTCTCCTACCCATACTCCAGATGTCACACAGATCGAAGATGATCGGGAGAATATCATGGAGAGTGACAAAATCCTCCTCATCATTGAGGATGATGTGAACTTTGCACATATTTTGATGGATATGGCGAGAGGAAGAGGCTTCAAAGCACTTGTTGCCCTTCAAGGTGATAAAGGACTTGAAATGGCACGTCAATATCTGCCGGATGCCATTATCCTGGATATTCAATTGCCGGTGATGGATGGTTGGACCATTCTGGGCGAGCTGAAGAGCAGTTCGGCAACACGCCACATTCCGGTTCATGTGATTTCAGTCATTGATGATATGAAGCAAGGTCTGATGATGGGCGCCATTGCGTATCTGAAAAAACCTTCGAGCAAGGATTCACTGGATAAAGCATTCTCGCATATCAAATCATATACCGAGAATCAATTGAAACGACTGTTGATCGTCGAAGATGATGAAATTCAGCGTAAAGCCATTATTGAATTGATTGGTCATGATGATGTTGCAATCACCGCTGTATCGACAGGTAGTGAGGCTTTGAATGAATTACACAGCCAGCGTTATGACTGTATGGTACTTGATCTGATGTTAACGGATATGACCGGGTTTGAGTTGCTTGACCAGATTCGCGATGATGAATATCTGAACGATCTGCCGATTATAATTTATACAGGCAAAGAACTGGATTCCAAGGAAGAAATGAAGCTGCGCAAATATGCGGAATCCATCATTATCAAAGATGTGAAGTCACCGGAACGTTTGCTGGATGAAACTACATTGTTCCTGCATCGGGTAGAAGCCAATTTGCCGGAAGACAAGCGTCGAATCTTGCAGAAACTACACAACAAGGAAACGTTGTTTGAAGGCAAGAAAATATTGCTTGTAGATGACGATATTCGTAACGTATTTGCCCTTTCAAGTGTTCTTGAAGGCTATCGGATGGATGTGACGTTTGCTGAGAACGGACGAGAGGCTTTGGAGATTTTGGACAAAAATCCGGAATTTGATCTGGTACTGATGGATATGATGATGCCAGAGATGGACGGTTATGAAGCGATGACACGAATCAGACAGATCCCGCAGTTTGAAAAGTTGCCGATTATTGCGCTTACGGCCAAAGCCATGAAAGAGGATCGCGGCAAATGTATTGAGGCCGGAGCATCTGATTATGTGAAAAAACCGATCCAGACAGATCAATTGTTATCCTTAATGCGCGTTTGGCTGTATTCGTAAGTTCATTATTCGTATGTTCATTGTTTGGGTAATGAAAGACAATACAACGAATACGCAAGTAACAAATGAAGAAGTGGAGAGAACTTATGACACCGTGGGAACCTACCGAGACGGGGGCAGATTTGGTCCGTATGCCGCAAGATGAAGAGCGCGAGCTGATCGAGATTGAGTTGCTGCTGGAAGGCATGCACCGTTTATATGGATATGATTTTAGAAACTATGCACTGCCATCCCTGAAACGAAGAATCTGGCATCATGCACATGCTGAAGGTGTTAAGAGCATATCCGGCTTACAGGAACGTGTTCTTCATGACCGTTCCGCGTTTGACCGTTTTGTACAGAACTTATCCATCCCTGTAACGGAAATGTTTCGAGATCCTTCGCTTTTCCGAATGTTTCGGGAGCAGATTATTCCTATCCTGAGAACCTATCCGTATATCCGAATATGGCATGCGGGATGCTCTACGGGAGAGGAAGTTTATTCCATGGCCATCATGTTGCATGAGGAAGGACTGTATGACAAGGCGAGAATCTACGCAACGGATATGAATGATCGCTCTTTGCAACAGGCCAAAGAAGGCGTATACGGTATTGAAAAAATGAAACTATTTACTACAAATTATTTGGAGGCAGGGGGTACCAGAGCCTTCTCCGAGTACTATACAGCGAAATACAATTCGGTGATATTTCATCCCTTTCTACGGAAGAACATCATTTTCGCCGAGCACAACCTGGCAACGGATCGGTCATTTAACGAGTTTAATGTTATCTTTTGCCGTAATGTCATGATTTATTTTAATGATGAACTGCGGAACCATGTGCATGGGCTGTTTCATGAGAGCTTGAGCCACTTTGGTATTCTGGTTCTGGGGTCGAAAGAATCGATACATTTTACAGAGTTCAGTGATACCTATGAGCCGTTAGACCGGACCGAAAAAATATACCGGAAGATCAAATAGGGGGTTAGGGTTAGCCATGGGGCTCAATGAACCAATCCACATATTATTGGTAGATGACCGCCCTGAGAACTTGCTTGCTCTTGAAGCAGTTCTGGAATCGGAACAATATAAACTCGTTAAGGCAACTTCCGGAGAAGAGGCACTCCGCTGTCTGCTAAAAGACGAATTTGCGGTTATCGTTCTCGATGTGCAGATGCCTGGAATGGACGGAATTGAGACAGCAAAGTTAATTAAGGCACGGGACAAGTCCAAGGATGTGCCGATTATATTCATCTCTGCCAATAGCAGAGAAGCGGAGCACTTGTTTGCCGGATATTCAGCCGGGGCCATTGATTACATGGTTAAACCATTTATTCCTCAGATTTTGAAATCCAAAATCGAGGGCTTTGTAGAGATGTTTATCACCAATAAACGTTTGAAGACACAGACCATGCTTCTTCACCAGAAGACACAGGAACTGGAGAAGATGAACCAACAACTCATTCAGGCCAAGGAAGAAGCGGAAATTGCAGCCAATGCAAAGACCGAGTTCCTGGCAATGATGAGTCATGAGATTCGTACACCGATGAACGGAGTTATCGGCATGGTTGATCTGCTGATGGAAACGGAACTGAGGGAAGACCAGAAGGAATATGCAGATATCGTTCGTCGCAGCGCAGATGCACTTGTCACGGTCATCAACGACATTCTTGATTTTACTAAGATGGAATCCGGCAAAATGGAACTTGAAGAGCATCCTTTTGAAATTGTCTCCTGTATTCGGGAAGTGCTGGGATTGTTTGCTGCAGAAGCAGGCAAAAAGAACCTGGAACTGGATTATTTCCTGGAAGATTCTGTCCCTGAATTAATCTATGGAGATATGGCAAGGCTCCGTCAGGTTCTCTTGAATCTTATTGCAAATGCGATCAAATTTACCGATCAGGGTGGAGTGTATCTGATCGTGTCAGTTAAGGAAGAAAAGGATGGACAAATGGCATTGGAGTTTGCCGTTAAAGACACTGGGATAGGTATCGCTTCAGACAAAGTGGATCGCCTGTTCCAGCCGTTTTCCCAGTTGGATACATCCATGACACGTAAATACGGTGGAACTGGCTTAGGACTGGCAATATGCAAGACTCTGGTTGAAATGATGGGTGGACAGATCTACCTGGATACAACAGAGCAACGGGGAGCAACGTTTGTATTCACAATTCAGGCGAAACGTTATGTAGAAACTGAACTGGTCCAGAGGAACGGGGAAGAGAAACCAACGGATGTGAAAAATGAGAATAAATATCCTACGGTATTAATCGTGGATGATCATCCTATTAACCAGAAGTTGATGGCGATTATGCTCGGTAAGCTTGGGTTGCTCTCAGACATTGCTGAAGATGGGCAGAGCGCACTCGATATGGTAAACGGCAGCCGTTATCCCTATGACTATGTGTTTATGGATCTGCAGATGCCTGTTATGGACGGTTTGGAATGTACACGACGGATTCGAGAGAGCCTGTCCCAGTCTAATCAGCCAATCATTATAGCGATGACTGCTAACGTGATGGAAGGTATTCAGCAACGCTGTATTGCTGCCGGCATGGATGATTATATTAGTAAACCGGTAAAAATGGGCAATGTAAAACAAAAAATAGCCCAGTTTCAGAAACAACGACAAATGTTAGACCCAGGTCCCTCAGCCATGAATCAGGCCAATTGAAACATTTTCCAAACTCCTTTCTGTTTCACTTGTGCTGAAGTTGGGTTATTAGGTAAGGAAACCATTGATCAGGAGAGAGATGTCTAATGAATACAAATAAAAATGAAAAATTCAATGCAAGAACTGAAACTCAGGACGGCGTGTGCACGGTGTATCTGACTGGCGAACTGGATTTGTCGGTTGCTCCTGACTTCCGCTTGGTGATGGAGCCGCTCGTGGATAACAAGGAACAGGATCTTGTGATTAACATGAAAGAATTGAAGTATATCGATAGTACAGGGATTGGTATCCTGTTATCTGTTTTGAAGGCAAGACATGGAATGGAAGCTCGCTTTGAAGTACAGGAAGTTCCTGCGCAGATTCAGAAACTTTTTGACATGACGGGCATCGCCAAATTCTTTGTCACACAGAAGAATTCCCAATAGGAAAGGATCGAAAAAGGAATGAATGCAGAAGTTCAAAGAGTCACCCTTAATTTACCGGCGACAGCTGATTACGTTGATATTGTAAGACTTAATCTTTATGGAGTAGCATCCAAAATGGGATTTTCTTATGAAGACATTGAGGATATGAAAGTTGCTGTATCCGAGGCCTGTAATAACTCTGTACTGTATGCCTACTCACACGAAGGTGGCATGGTTGAAGTTGTATTCGAAGTGGAAGGCGAAACATTGTCCATTACTGTCAAGGACGAAGGTGCCAGCTTCGAGAACATGAATCCTGCTGTGTCACGTGCTGGTCTTCACGACAAAGAACTGACAGAAGCACAGATTGGCGGACTTGGGTTCTACCTGATGCAAGCCTTGATGGACGATGTCAGTGTGGAAAGTGAGACGGGCAAAGGTACGAAAGTAGTACTCGTAAAACGTCTTGCAAGAAGTGAGGAGAAAGTATGAATGAAAAAGTGACTCCCCCAGAGTCCATGTCTGAAGCTATAGGTTTGATCTGGGAATACCAGCAGACCCAAGATAATGAAATTGCAACAGTTCTCATCCGTAAATATGAACCAATGGTTAAGATGGCAGCAGGTAAAATCGCTCGGAATCGCCCCGATCTATACGAAGATTTGTATCAGACCGGGCAGATGGCCTTGATTCGATTGCTTAAGCAATACGATATCAACCTAGGTATTCCGTTTGAACCTTATGCCATGAAGAGTATGATCGGTCATATGAAGAACTACTTGCGTGACAAATCCTGGTATATTCAGGTGCCCCGGAGGATTAAGGAAAAGGGAGCCCTTGTGCAACATGCCATTGATGAGTTAACCGTCAAGTTGGAGCGCTCACCCGGTGTGAACGAAATTGCTGAATACCTTGATTTGACTGCAGAAGAGACGATTGAAGTTCTGGCTGGTCGGGAATGTTACCATTATGTATCACTGGATTCTCCTTTATCTCAGGATGACAGTGCAGCAACATTGGGAGAACTGATCAGTGCAGATGTTAATGACTATGATTCGGTCGAAAAACGGATGGACTTGCAACAGGCATTGGGACAATTGAAGGAACAAGAGCAGCAGGTACTTATTCTAGCATTCCAGGATGGCCAATCTCAGCGGGCAATTGCCCAGAAGCTTGGTGTTTCACAGATGAGTGTATCTCGGATTCAGAAGCGAGCTACAGAGAAATTGAAACAGATCATGTCTAATGCTTCAATGTTATGAAAAATGGAACCCAAATGTTTTTGAGTACGGCATAGAGAAGGACACGTAATTCCATTGGAATACATACGTGTCCTTTTTGGGATTAAAAAGGTTGTATGCAATAAACATATGTGCAGGAGTGGATATTGTGATTGTGAACCAAATCAAGCTGGAAGCCCGTCGCGACAAGTTATCTTGCTCAGACCATTGGCAATGGTGGGATTGGGTTGCACCTGATACGGATAGCATGAAAAATGCCTTGGAGGAGCTGGCAGAGTCATTTCCCGATATGCAGTATTGGCTCGATAAAATTCCGGAAGTGGAATCGAATTATCTATCCGTCCGTTTCGTGAATGGTACTGAGCCCGTCATATTTGGCTCCTTGTTGTACGCGATTAAGAATGAGAGAGATGACAAAAGAAAAGATAATCAGATGTTCTTTTATGTCGATCGCACCAACCTGGTTACCTTGAATATGGATGAAAATACAAGAGGTATTATGAAGACAGATGAACGTGCAAATATGTTGCAACAATGTACAGTGGCGAGGGATGGCATGTTCGTACTTTTTCGAGCAATACTGCATTACTATCATGTGGGTATGGATCACTTTGAGGTGAACCTGCGTGATCTGGAACGGAAGATGGAGTCTCGTAATGCACGTACCTTGATGGACCAGATTCTCGCTGCCCGATTTGAATTGTTATACTGGAGCAATCTGTTTATCCCGTACTCGGAACTCATGGCCGCTGCCCATGAAGCCTACCTGAGTGAGATGAAAGACAATCGCTTCTTTCTACAGCTTCAATATCGTGTGGAACGTATGGAGCGTCTGTTCAATCATTACGAGAAAGAGATCGATACGTTAATTTCCATTGATAATGCGATCTCAGGAGTTCGTGGGAATGAGATTATGAAGACGCTAACCATAGTTACCGCTGTGTTCATACCTGCCACGGCAGCTGGCGCGATATGGGGGATGAACTTTGAGAACCTGCCCTTTATCGACAAATCATGGGGAGTTGTACTGGTCCTTGTCGTTATTATCTTAAGCATGATCAGCATGTATGTATGGCTGATGATGAAAGGATGGACAGGAGACCTGCTCAAAGTGAAGTCTTCACAGCCTTCAGCTGAAGAGATCGAGAAAAAAGGAGCAACTGAAACGCGTAGGGGGTAGCCTATTGGCTAGTCCTCTTAGTTTTTGTAATCTTCAATGTAACCAAGTAAATCAGCAATATATTGTCCAACAATCGGCATATTGACGAATTGACTGAGAATGAACGCCAGCAAACCCAGAACAACAAAGGTACCTACAGTTAGGCCGAGTCCTCTTGCCATTCCTGCTGTAAAGTTAGTAATGATCCGCTTCTTGGGACTGCTGTAATTCTCAATAATATCCTTGATCTGTGCTCTCTCCAGACTGTCCGCAATCTGGTCGAGACGGGTGTTCAATCGTTTTACCTCATGACGCAATTCAAAAGGATGCTCGCTTGTATCATACTGCTGTGTCGGTGTTCCTCCCGCAATTGGAGTATTACCATTGATTGTAACTTTACTCATATTATTCGTCCTCCTCAACTCGCATTGGATAAAAAATAGCCAGCTGAAGTGCAGCTGGCTATTGGTCTCTCGATCTGTATCGCCTTACAGGCTGGTCGAGTTAAGTTCTTTACGTGCATCTTCCTTCGCTTCAACGGAGGCGGCAGCCACTTCATCAGATGCACGGGATGCTTCGTTAGCCACATCAGCGGACGCTTTTCTCACAGAGTCCATTACATCATTGCGGCCTTGATTTACCGTTTTTGCAATGTCGGAAGTTTTGGAAGAGACCGTTTTAGCCAGTTCAGTTGCTTTGTCACTTACAACAGTTGCCACTTCTTTGGTGCGGTCAGTAACGATGCCCACTTTCTCGGAAAGGTCACCACGCAATTCACGTCCCGGTTTAGGCGCAAAGAGTAGTGCTGCTGCAGCTCCCAGCAAACCCCCGATGAAAATACCTTTTGCGAAAGTTGAACCCGTCTGTACAGGATATTGCTCTTCTGCTTTATTCATGTCTAATCACTCCTTCTTCAATTTAAGAAACAAATACGAAACAACGAACACCTTGTTGCCCGAATCAGGCAGCCTGTCTTAGCAGTCTGGACACAAGCCCCAGCAAGAAAACAAAGAGCGCTGTACCAATGATGGCAGGGATGATGGCAAAGTTACCGATAACTGGTCCCCAGTTACCAAGCAAAAGTGCTCCCAGCCAGGCTCCGGCAAATCCGGCAATCATTGCACCGATTATGCCTCCAGGCATGTTGTGACCGGCAAGTGCATCTCCGATCAAACCGATGATGACAGCCATCACAATGCTGATAATGATGCCCCACATAACAACCGCCTCCTTTAAACTTGATGTAGGATGTTGTCTGTTCGCGTTTGCTTACTTCGTATATAAACCCCGTGCAACCCTGTGAAACAATAAAGATCAGGATGAATGAACTGGAAATCAGAGGAATTCATTCTTTAGCGGCTTTGTTTAATGCCTTTAACCATGCAGAAGATCCATGCCAATCCAGCAGTAAATCCAGTAAATACATCGGTAGGATAATGAACGCCCAACATGATCCGGCTGAGACCAATCAAGAAAATAAAACTGATGCCACATAGAACAGGAAGCCACACACTAGAAGAGTTATGTCGCTGTCGTTCAATGGCCCAGATTACAAAGAGCATGCCGTAGAAGCCCATGGAGATCATGGCATGTCCGCTGGGAAAGCTGTATCCGTGAACGACCAGCAGATGATCCAGTTCTGGTCTGCTTCGTCTGAAAAATTCCTTCAATAACGTGTTCAGAACCCACATCATGGCAAAACTCCCTGTGAGCGCATATCCATATATAACAAACCTTGGACTGCGTTGTATGAAGAAAAGAAGAGCAAAACCTCCTGCAGCCACAGCAGAGATTTTGAATGAGCCCAGTGAGGTTATGAATGCAGTGTAAGGGAACAGATGAAGACGTGAATCTGAATTCAGATAAAATAATTGCTGAATTTGATCATCCAGACGAATAATAACATCAGCACCCAACCAGGCACCCAGACCTGCCAGAATGAATACGACCGATGCGCTGAGGGCCAGACCAGCCAAACCCCAGTTGAGGAGTGGACGTAATAACGTACCGGAAGTTGAACTGAATGAGGCTGATGAATACGTTTTGCGGGGCATAATGAGTTTCTCCTTCAGTTATGGTAGTAGATGAACATAGATGATAAAGCTATACCCGAAATGCCTGTCGAAAAAACTGTAAAAACGTCGCTTTTGTACTATACTATTTAAGATATCCCATGCGGCGTCGTGACGCAAAGCAGAGATGAAATCGGGAGCACAAAGGAGAGAACTCGCATGGAGAGTGCCTTGTTAATTAAAGAATACCGTGCAGGCGTTATGGAATGCGCCCATTACGGACACATAAGCATTACGGATGAGTATGGCCGAATCGTATACTCGGCTGGTGACCCTCATTTTAGAGCGTTCACTCGCTCATCTGCCAAACCTTTTCAAGCCATTCCAGGTATTCGGGCAGGAATTGCCAGTCACTATGGCCTATCAGCACAGGAGATTGCCATTATGTCCTCCTCGCATCGTTCGGAACCGGAACACATTCGGGTGCTGGAGCAGTTATCCGGTAAGATCGGATTGGGAGAAGAATGCCTGATCTGTGCACCAAGCTATCCGCTTAATGAAGAAAGCCGTAATCAATGGTTACGTGCACAAGGAGAGAAACGGCGCATCTTGCACAACTGCTCCGGAAAACATCTGGGAATTCTGGGGTACAGTCAGATGAAGCAGGTTGATCTGGGCAGTTACGCTGAACCGGATCATCCGGTACAACGTGAAATTCTTGAAACCTTTGCCGACCTGGCAGGTATTGAGGAAAAAGAGATTGAGCTTGGGACGGATGGCTGCGGCTTTCCGGTATTTTCTTTGCCGTTGTCGGCATTGTCGAATGCTTATCTGAAGCTTGCTTGTCCGGATCTTATTGCTGATCCTTCCACAAGAACAGCTGTAGAGACCATAACATCAGCTATGAATGAACATCCGTTGATGGTAGGTGGCACGGAGCGTGTAGATTCAGTGCTGCTGGAAGACGATAACATTGTAGCGAAGGGTGGGTTCAAGGGGGTATTCGGATTTGGTCTGAAAAAAGAAAGACTGGGAATCACCTTCAAGGTGCTTGATGGTTCCGAGGAAGAGTGGGCGTTCATTACCCAATCCATCCTGAAACAGATTGGTTATTCCAATGAGAGAACCATTGCACGATTGGCTGAAGTGTTCCCTTCGGACATCCGAAATGATGCGGGTACCCTTGTAGGTCATGCAGATAGTGAGTTCATTCTCCACTCACTTGAAGATAGCGTATAACCTTAAGAAGGGGCGTGATTAGAGTTGCCGGACCCCGGGTAAAGATGCATACCAACTGGTATTCATCTATACAATTCATATACACGCATGGACTGCCGCGGTAATGTGGCAGCTCTAAACCCTTGGAGGTGGATGAACATGATTAAAGTGGTGACATCGGAAGAAAGGCACACGTCGGATCGAGGTTGGATACACAGTGAATTCAGCTTTTCCTTTGCGGATTATGATGATCCAAGCAACGCCCATTTTGGCTGTCTGTTGGCTCATAATGAAAACACGCTGATGCCGCAAGAAGGCTTTAAGAAACATCCACATCATGATCTTGAACTTGTCAGTTATGTCATATCAGGTACACTCAAACATACGGATAGTATGGGAACAGAACAATTGCTTGAACCAGGTACGGTCCAGGTGATGAGTGCGGGTACGGGTGTTGAACACTCCGAGACCAATCCGTCAGCGGATGAACCGGTACGTTTCCTCCAGATGTGGTTTTTGCCATCGGAGCGTATGCTGAAACCTTCCTATACGAATCGGAGAATAGAGCCGCAGGAGCATTTGAATCGTCTATGTCCGATTGTATCCGGGCAAGGGGGCGAGGGAAGTGAAGGCGCATTGCCTATTTCTCAGGATGTAACCTGTTACCTGTCCCATTTGGAGTCCGGGAAAAAGTTGATGTACCCGCAACACGAAGATCGACGGACACATCTTTTTCTGATCAGTGGACATGTAGAGATTCATTGTTCAGATGGCAACTTCAACCTCAAGCCGGGGGATGCCGCACGAATTCGCAAAAGCTGTGATCTGCAAATCACAAGCACAGACAGTGAACCTGCCGAATTTGTTTTGGTTGACCTGCCCTAAGGATGAGATATATTCCGTAGAAGATAGCCTTCAAATATGAATATGTGAAAAAGGACCTGTTCCCACGGTGATGTGGAAACAGGTCCTTTTTAGGCTTGGTTTTGAAAGGACTTCATAGAAGTCGCAAATGATCAAAAGCAACACTTTGCTAAGATTTACGAAGGTTACCCAGTTCTGAAGCGACAGCTTCCACTTCAGAGATACTGAGATGTTCCTTGCTCAGAATCATTTCATACAGGTCAAACAGATCTTCGTATTTCTCAAGTGGGAATGAAGAAGCTTGCATGGCGGCACCGCTTGCCATACGAAGTTTGGTTTTGATCGCTTCAATCATATATTCCATATTGACTGCTGTTGCTTGTGTTAAATCCATCGTTAAGTTCATCCCTTCCGTATCGGAAACTCTTGTTATTGTATCATGATTGGAAGCGCTCAGGCTAATGCTTTTGCAGGGAAACCAAGCATCGGTTACAATGATGGATACAACAACAGGGTTTCATGGAAACTTGAGTGTACTGGAGGGAATACAGCTTGGCAGCGTATAAGCGAGAAATGGTTCGCCATCAAGGAAGGGAAGTCCGCAAAGGCGTGCCTGCAGGGAATCTGGTCTTATTTTTCAAAAACATCATTCAACTTCATTCTCCAGCTGAAATCACGTTTGTCTGCATTGGTACGGATCGTTCCACCGGGGATGCTCTGGGTCCACTGACAGGAAGTTTACTGCAAGAGAGTGGAATGGAGAACGTGATTGGCACGCTGACTTCCCCTTGTGATGCAGATACGCTGGAAAAGAAATTGGCACTTATTCCTGCACACCATGCCATCATAGCGATTGATGCATGTCTGGGTCCAAAGCATGCGGTAGGTACATACTATCTCTCGAATAACCCACTCATTCCCGCCCAATCGGTCGGAGGCAAGCTACCCCCTGTTGGACAATACAGTGTAGCAGCTGTGGTTAATGCAAATGGACCAAGGCCCTATTCCATTTTGCAGATGACCTCGCTTCACTTGGTCATGGGGATGTCCCGAACGATTGCAGACGCCGCAATTGAAGCATGGAAATGGAGACAAACGTTTCATTCATGATATGTAGGCTTAATAATATACAACCTGAATTATATCATTCGCGCAGAGAGAGGGATTTATATGGAAAAAGTGATGTGTGATGGAACGACGATTTGTTATGCCGAACAAGGTAAGGGAGAAGCACTCATTTTGCTCCACGGATACTGTGGCAGTTCATCGTATTGGGATGAGGTCGTACCTGAACTGGCACGCAGCTATCGCTGTATCGTACCTGATCTGCGTGGACACGGAAAAACAGATGCACCTGTAGGAAGTTATACCATCGAACAGATGGGCAACGATGTATTACAGTTGATGGATGAGTTGAATGTGGAAAAAGCGGTCCTTCTGGGACACTCGATGGGGGGATACATTGCGCTCTCGATTGCACAACGTCACCCGGAGCGTTTGAATGCATTTGGTCTGATCCATTCGACAGCCTATCCGGACAGTGAAGAAGCCAAGGAGAAACGCCTGCGCGCTGTATCCACCATTCAGACCGAAGGGATCGTAAATTTTGTAGATGGACTGGTTCCCGGACTGTTTGCACCGAAACATGTGGAATCGCTATCTAAGCATGTAACACGTGTGAAGGAAATCGGTTACCAGACTGCTCCTCAAGGTGCTGTTGGTGCTGCACTTGCTATGCGGGAACGCCCGGATCGCCGCGATGTGTTATCGGCTACACCTTTACCTGTATTGCTGGTTGCAGGAGAGAAGGATGCTGTTATCCCGCCAGAACGTACATTTACAAGTGACAAGCCACATATCGTACAAGCCGTGATTGCGGGTGCGGGTCATATGAGCATGTATGAAGCTCCTGAAGAGTTAATTCAGGTCATTAAACAATTTATGGCTGGATTATCAAAATAATTGATGAAGTGATTTATGTTGATATCATTAGGGCATGTCTGAAAACTCCGAAGGAAGTAGATTTTACTGAATTTTTCGTTCCAAGCAAGGAAGTTTTCCGCAGGCGTGCCGGGGCACGTCAAGGGGAAGTGACGTAGCATGGGGCGAAAAGGCGGTAAAAGATGCACTTCAGCGAGTTTTGAGACACGTCCTAGAATATAGTTTGGTTTCTGGATGATTCTACCTCTTGTGGAGGAGGAGTAACCAGTTCCATTTCAACCGAGCCCCTGCCACGTCCCTTTGGGATAGGCAGGGGTTTAGTGTGTTCATGGCCAGAGCAAAGACACGCGTGTCTTGTTTTTGGCTTTTTGTCATGGCATGAATTAGAATAAATATAAAGGAACGATATGAGAACGATTGGATGTATAGGGTCGAAGGATGAGGGGGCATACAGCATGTTCAGAAAAGATTATCTGCTCCGCATGATGGAGGAAATGACTGAAGCAATTGGCAAAGTGTTCACGCTCAAACAGCAGCGTAAGCATACCGAGGCATTGTCTGAGTTGGATGAGCTGATGCGCAGGCAGTTTGGGTTGAACTTATCTCTACTGAATTCATTGCCAGCGGAGGATGTTATTGAAATGTTCCGTTTTCGCGGAATGATTGAGGTAGACAATCTGCAGCAGGCCGCGAGGCTGATTGAAGAAGAGGCTTACATTTATCAAGAGAAGGCCAAAGTGGAAGGCATAGATGATCAGGAGAGAATGGACGCAGAGGATGAGGCTGTCATTCGATTGATGAGATCACTTCATTTTTACCTGTATGCATTGAATCATGGCGCCAATCCCCAGTTATTGAATGCACCGGAACGGGTGGAGGGTGTATTGGGGCTCACGAAAGAATATGTACTTCCTGCCCGGACTGAAAGACAGCTTGCCCTCTATCGTGAACAACAAGGACGTTACGACCAAGCAGAGAACAGTTGGTACAGATTGCTCCAGCTTGGTGATGAATTCCCGGTGAGCTACCGAGATGATGTACAGGCATTCTATGAAAGGTTGAGCCAACTCACAGATGAACAGCTGGAGCACGGTGGTTTGCCGCTTACCGAAGTTGAAGAGGGGTTAGCTGAACTAAGTCGTCAAGAGATGAACTCCTAAATATGGATAGGATCAAGGCCTGTTACATGCCTTTACTTGGAGAGGGAACGGAATTGTGGTATGGTAACGGTTGACCAAACCAAACCGAAAGTGAGATGTACCCCGTGGATTCATTGCGAAAGCTTATACAAGACATCTTTGAACAGAATTCGCTGATTACAGCGACCTGGAGCCAGCTGCGCAGACGGGACAATGTCTCGTATACCAAAGTGCAAGTCAAGCCGGTGACACTGAAGAATCAGCTGCATTATCAATTTGCATTTCATTATAACAACAAAGTGCTGCACGAGAATTTGACTCCGGCTGAAGCGGCTGAGCGCATGACTTTGTTATGCGAAGAGACGTTTCGTCAAGGGCTGCTCTGTACGACCGAGGCAGACTATCAAATTTTGATCAGCAAAAAATATAAAGTATCCATTCTGACCAAATCTGCTTCCAAAACTGCGGTGGATCTGTCGCATAATCGCAAGAAGCAATATGTATTAGAAGAAGGCGTACCTGTATCGTTCCTCGTTGAACTTGGCATTATGAACGAAGAAGGTCGTGTGCTGGCCCGCAAGTATGACAAGTTCAGACAGATCAACCGTTTCCTCGAAATGGTGCAGGATGTCATTCCACATCTGCCGGAAGGACGTCCACTGACCATCGTTGACTTTGGTTGCGGCAAGTCTTATCTGACATTTGCGTTATATCATTATCTGTCTGTACAACAACGTCGTTCACTCAAGATTATTGGGTTGGACTTGAAGGCAGATGTCATTGAACACTGTAATGATCTGGCTAATCGATTGCATTATGGCGATCTGAAGTTTTTGGTTGGAGACATCGCGGACTACGATGAATTGAACGAAGTGGATATGGTTGTCACGCTGCATGCCTGTGATACAGCCACCGATGCTGCTTTGGAGAAGGCAGTTCGTTGGGGGGCTTCTGTTATTCTGTCTGTTCCTTGCTGTCAGCATGAACTGTTTGATCAAGTAGAGGCCTCCGTGATGAATCCATTGTTGTCCCATGGCATCCTCAAGGAACGTTTTTCCGCACTGGCTACGGATGGGATTCGTGCCAAGTTGCTTGATCTGATGGGATACAAGACACAATTGCTTGAATTCATCGATATGGAGAATACGCCTAAAAACATATTGATTCGTGCTGTTCGCGGTCAGGCCGGCGAAGTGACGGAGATGTGGAATGAATATACGGCTTTCCGTGATTTCATTCATGCCGATCCATATTTGGAGCGGGCTTGTGCCGATTTGCTTCCTGGCGATGGCAAGCAGGCCGGCGGGAAATCAAAATCGAGCAAAGAAACCGTTCAAGATTCCGCAAATTGCGACCTTAGCTGAGTGTGCCAATGACAATCCAGGGACATACTGCAACTAGGGTCTCTGAATGTAAAATGATATTCAATGCACATACTTCGTAGCAAGCCACACCATAACTGTCAGATGTATATCAGGCAGAAGGACCCGTTATCGGGATCTTCTGTCTTTTTGTTATGCATACGGAGCGGTGGAAGGAAGGAGGGTGTATAAGGATGAAGAATAGGACAATGGATAAGGGAGTTGTAAGGAATACAGAATATGTAGATAACAGGGACTTATGTAATGGGGACAGTAGGGGCAGTAGAGACAGTACATATAATAGGGAAGATACATACAACAAAGATCATATGTATAAAAAAGATGATACGTATAAAAAGGATGATAAAAATAATTCAAGTGGAGCTATCCAGACCGATGCGTCAGGGAGTTTTTCTCAAAGTTTGAGGTGTAAACGTTATTCAGGATCGGGGTGGACTGTTGGGTTAGGCATACTCTCCATTGTCTTGCTGCTTGCAGGATGTCTGAGTCGGGGACTGTACTATTCGGCTGATCTGTATCCTGTCCTTTTGATCGCAGCAGGAAGCATATTGATCATGATTGTGCTATTTCTTGTCGGTATTCGTCTAGAGAAAGAGCAAGAGCAGGAGCAAGGAAGAAAACAAGTACCTCTGTCACCGGTACATTGGCTAGGGAACAATGAACGAATGGTTTGGCGAATGATTCGAATCCCGGGGATGTGGTGGGTATTGTGGCCGCTGGGGATGATGACATGTTTTGGGGTACATGCGTGGGCAGGCTCTGTGAGTAAACAGGGCAGCATGGATGAGATGCTACGGTGGAGCCTGCTTGCGCTATTTACTCTGCTCACCGCATTACTGGCTGCGCGCACGGATGGTGCGCGTTGGTTAGCCTGCGGTTGGCAGATGGCAGGCGGCTTGCTTGTGCTAAGCGGCATCCTTGCCGTGTGCGGGATATTGCCACTGCCCTTCGGGGTGATGCGGACTGCTGACCCCGAGATCAGCTCCGCCGGAGCAAGGCTCGGCGGATTATTGCAGTACCCGAATGCGTACGGTGCCGTTGTTGGCATGTACGCACTGGAGCGGCTGACAGCCGCCGCGCGAGTCATAGCCCGGCCTGTGCCGGCCGGGCGACTCATCGCGGCAGTGCTGCCGCTCATGCCTGCGCAAGCCGCGCTCCTGCTGAGCGAGTCGCGCGGCGCTTGGCTGGCGACCGGCTGCGCCGCGGTCGCCGCCTTTGCTTTGCAGCGGCGCGGAGCCCGCCTGCCGCTGCTGCTGGCCACGGCCGCGCCACTGG